>JAFAFN010000561.1 GCA_023423475.1 Actinomycetes bacterium
ATCGAGGTGGTCGGCGAGGCGGCGGACGGCCGTGTCGCGGTGGAGCTCGCTCGGGAGCTGCGTCCCGACGTCTGCCTCATGGACATCCGGATGCCGCAGCTCGACGGTCTCGAGGCGACGCGCCTGCTCGCGGGGCCGGATGTCGCCGACCCGATGAAGGTCGTGGTCGTGACGACCTTCGACCTCGACGAGTACGTGCACCGCGCGGTGACCAACGGCGCCGCAGGGTTCCTGCTCAAGGACGCAGGCCCCGCGCTGCTGATCGAGGCGGTGCGCGCGGCGGCGAAGGGCGACGTGCTGATCTCCCCGTCGATCACGCTGCGGCTCCTGCAGCACTTCTCCTCGCCCGAGGCCGGGACGGTGGTCCAGCCGACGGTGCCGCTCACCGAACGCGAAGAAGAGGTGCTCGCCGCGGTCGCCACCGGCCGGACGAACGCCGAGATCGCCGAGGACCTCTACATCTCGCTCAGCACCGTGAAGACCCACCTGGGCAGCCTCCAGGACAAGCTCGGCGCGAGGAACCGTGTCGAGCTCGCCGCGTGGGCCTGGCAGTCCGGCCGGATGACCTGAGTCGGCCGGGTCAGGCCGGCGCGGCGTCGGTCAGCGAGACCGGCGAGTCGCCGCGCACCAGCAGCCGGTCGCGGATGCCGAGCTGCGCGACGACCTCGGCCGCGTCCTGGAGCTGCTCCGGGCTGGCACCCCAGCCACGCAGCAGGTCCGCAGCCAGCTGCAGTGCGAGCGTTCGGCCGTCGAGCAGCTGAGGGACCAACCGGTCGTCGGGCTGCGCGTTCGACACGAGCAGCGCGCCGTTGAGCCCACCCGCCCAGCGCAGCGTGCGGCTCATCGAGACCTCGATCCGGTTGGCCTCGTCGGCCCCCGCACCGCCGGCGTCGAGCACACCGAGCTCGACGGCCCGGTCGATGAGGAGACGGAACTCGTTGATCAGCAGCAGCGCGTGCGGCAGCACGTCGGGTCCGTCGTCGCCGCTCTCCCGGTTGGGGGTCGAGATGAGCACCTGGAGCAGCTCGAACTCACGCGGGTGCAGCTCGGGGCCCGCGGTGAAGAGGTGCCCGAAGGCGACCAGTCGGGCGAGGGCGGCGACACGCTCGTCGACCTCGTCGGCGGCGAGCTCCTCGTCCCATACCGACAGGCTGGCGTCGAAGGTGGCCTGCAGCGTTCTGATCGCCGCGATCTGCAGCTCGCTGAGCAGGGCGGTCTTCGACGGGAAGTAGGTGTAGATCGTCCCGACGGCGCAGTCGACGATCTCGGCCACGGCCTGCATGGTCAGTCCGTCGAGCCCCTTCGTCGAGATGATCTCGGTCGCGGCGCTCAGGAGCTGCGCATGGCGCGCCGCACGGTTCTGGGCACGTCGTCCGGTCGGCGTCGTCGGCATGTGCGCTCCGTGGTCGGGGGAGTGTTCCCCGCCCGTTTCTGACTGGTCGTCAGATCATCGTAGACTCGCAGGGTCCCGAGCGGTTGCACCAGCGCTGTCCGTCGGGGGTTGGTCCCACGTCGGACCGAGCGGGTGGATCAGCGCCGGATTCGAGGAGACGTCCATGCGAGGCATCATCAGCGCCGCCGGCTACCTGCCCCACTGGCGGTTGCAGCGGTCCGCCGTGACCGAGGTGCTCGGCGCCAACGCCGGCAAGGGCACCAGGACGGTGGCGTCCTACGACGAGGACGCCCTGACCATGGCCGTCGACGCCGGCCGACGTGTGCTCGCCGACGCGCCCGACGCCCGGCCCTCCGCGCTGTGGTTCGCGACGACGTCACCGACCTACGCCGAGAAGACGAACGCCACGATCGCCCACGCGGCGCTCCGGCTCGACCCCGACGTGCTCGCCGCCGACGCGGGCGCCGGCCTGCGTGGCACCAACGCCGCGCTGCGCGCCGCGCTCCGTTCGACCGAGCCGACGGTGCTCGTGCTCGCCGGCGATATCCGCACGGGCATGGCCGGATCGACCGACGAGAAGGACGGCGGCGACGCAGGTGCCGCCATCCTGGTCGGCGAGAGTGGCGCCGACGGCTCCGGGCTGATCGCCGAGTTCCTCGGCGGGTCCTCCGCCACCCGGGAGTTCCTCGATCGCTGGCGTGCACCGGGCGAGATCCGGGCCCGCTCGTGGGAGGACCGCTTCGGCGAGCAGCGCTACGCCGAGCTCGCCGGAGAGGCCTGGGCCGCGGGGCTCAAGGACGCAGGGGTCGAGCTCGACCAGGTCTCGCGGGTCGCCATCGCGGGCCCCCGTGCCCGCGCGGGTGCCGGGCTGTCCAAGCAGCTGGGCGCCGCGGACGTCGAGGTCATCGATGCGCTGGCCGCGACGGTCGGCTACTCCGGTGCCGCGCACCCCGCCCTGCTGCTCGCCGCGCTGCTCGAGCAGTCCGAGCCCGGGCAGGTCGTCGCGCTGGTGTCCATGGCCGACGGCGCCGACACCTTCTTCTTCCGGGTCACCGACGCCATCACGACTCGTCGCTCGACCACGTCGATCGTCCCGGTGGCGACGCAGGCAGCAGGTGGCGACGACACGCTCGCCTACGCCAAGTACCTGTCGTGGCGTGGTGTCATGCCGCTCCAGCCGCCGAACCGTCCCGAGCCCGCTCGCATGTCCGCATCGGCCGCCGAGCGCCGCCTGGACTGGAAGTACGGCTTCGTGGGTTCCAAGGACCGTGAGTCCGATGCGCTCCACCTCCCGCCCGCCCGGGTCTCGTTCGTCGGGGGCAACACCGACGACATGGACCCCGCCCCCATGGCCGACGTCCCCGCGACGGTCGCGACCTTCACCGTCGACCGCCTGGCCTACTCCCCGTCGCCGCCGGTCGTCTTCGCCGTCGCCGACTTCGAGGGCGGCGGCCGACTCCCGGTCGAGCTCACCGACGTCCGCCCGGCCGACGTCTCGATCGGCATGACCGTCGAGATGACCTTCCGCCGCCTGAACACCTCCGACGGCATCGCGAACTACTTCTGGAAGGCACGCCCGGTCCGCGGCGGCGCCACCGACAACGCTGACACCACCGACACCACTGCGGGAGAGAGCTGATCATGGCGAGCCACGGCATCAAGGACCAGGTCGCGATCATCGGGATGGGGTGCACCCCGTTCAAGGAGCACTGGGACCGCAGCGCGGACGACCTCATGGTCGAGGC
>JAFAFN010000036.1 GCA_023423475.1 Actinomycetes bacterium
GTCCACGGCCCGTGGCACCCCGCTGAGCGCCGACGAACGGATCGAGCTGGCGGGCTACCTCCGGGGACGGGGGCGCCTCGACGATCCCGCCGACACCGATCCCGCAGAGGTCATCGACGCCGCGGTCGAGCTGCTCGCGATGGTCAGGAACCGTGCGGTCGGGCCCTGAGTGTCACACCCCGTCGCCATGATGATGTCCGGTCGGGTTCGGCAGCTGACGCCCCATCCTGTCGGACCCGGCCAACTCTCCATCCGCTGCATCGTCGGCCGTGTCACCCGCCCGTTCGGCGGCGAGCGCGTCGGCCTCGGCCGTGGCCAGGCGCCGGTACGAGCGCGACGTCCACGCCACGACGGTGACGACCACGCCGGCCAGGCCCGCCAGCGTGAACAACAGGGCGATGCCTCGCATCGGACCGGCGCCGAACCACCCGCCGATCGCATCGGCGCCCCAGCCGTCGGTCATGAACGGCATCATGACGGTCTGGGCGAGGGGGCCCATCAGCAGGCCGGTCATCGGTGAGGCGCCGTTCTCGACGAGCTGGGCGAAGCCGAAGACCCGCCCCTGGTGACGGAACGGGATCGCACGCTGTAGCACCGTCTGCTCGGCCGCTTCGATCATCGGGGTGAGCCCGAGCCACACCGCCATGCCCACGACCATGAACAGGATCGACGACCGCAACGGGAACACGGCGCACACGATCCAGTTGATGAGGTTGCCGAGCAGGATGAGCCGCAGGGGTGACCGGCCCAGGCCGACGCGGGCGACCACGAGGCCGCCGAGGATCATGACGAGGCTGAGCGCCATCCACATGATCCCCCAGGCCTCGACGCTGACGAGCTCGAGTCCGTAGGCGTCCATGAGGGCCATGAACACGCCGCCGAGCAGGTTGTTGAACGCGGCGAGCATGATGAGCAACCAGAGGCCGGGCACCTCGTGGATCGCATCGATCGCGCCGCGTATGTCGACGTGGGAGCCGGCGTGGGTCGACGGGTCGGGGTCGGGCTCCTCGAATCGGATCGTCGACAGGTGCACCAACGCGCCGGCGGTCAGCGCGACCGAGATCGTCAGCGCCCAGCCCATGCCGAGCATGCCGATCACCAGGCCGCTGAACACCGAGGTGACGGCGAGCGCCACACCCGAGATGGTGCCCACCAGTCCGTTCGCCCGATCGCGGCGGTCCGCCGGCACGAGGAGCGTGACGCAGGTCGACAGCGCGACACCCCGCACGTTGCCGGTGACCGATCCGACGAGCGTGGCGGTCACGATGATCCAGAACCAGGGTTGGGCCAGGTCCAGGATCGAGTCGCCGTCGGCGAGGACGTAGGCGGCCGCCGCGATGGCGAACGCCACCACGGTGGTGGACGTCGCGAGCATCATCGACGCGTGCTTGCGGTGGCGGTCGACGTAGGTGCCGAACGCCGGACCGATGACCGCGCCGACGATGCCGAACGCCGCGCCGATCACGCCGGTGGCGATCACCGATCGGGTCTCCAGGTACACCCAGAACGTCAGCGCGAACCACAGGAAGGTGCTGGTCACCCCGTTGACGAGCGTGTTCACCAGCAGCTGGTGGAACGCGTGCTCGTCGTGGGTCGTCGGCGCCTGGTCGGACGGCTCGGTGGTGGACATGGGGGTGCGCTCCGGAGCGGGATGGGGACCAGTCGCAACGTACGGGTTCAGGTCCACTTGAGGACAAGGAGTTCTTCGCTGTCCGACGCACCTTGCTGGAAGAAGTATCCAATGGATATCGCATAAGTATCCACTGGTTCTCTCACAATCGATGCCTTCGCCGCCGACAGGCCTTCCATGTTGCACAGCGCATGGGACACCTCCCGTCGACACACCACCCGGATCACCCCGGTGAGGGGAGCGCTGCTCGCGCTCGTCGTCCTCGCCGCCACGGTGGTCCCCTTCGCCGAGCCTGCGGTCGCGGCCACGCTCACGCGGACCTTCGGCTACACCGCCGGGACCCAGACCTTCGAGGTGCCGCCCGGCGTGCACTCGCTGACCGTCACGCTCTCCGGTGCCCAGGGCGGGCGCGGCGGCCCCGACACCCATGGCCAGCCCACCCCCGGTGGCTACCGAGGAGTCGTCACCGGTTCCGTCGATGTCACGCCCGGTCAGGTCCTGACGATCGCCGTCGGATCCGGTGGAGCGAACGGCAACAAGGGCACCAACCTGATCGGCGGTGTCGGCGGCCTCAACCCGCTCAGCGGATACGACGGCGCCCAGGGCGGTCGCTCCGGCACCGTCGGCGGCTCGGGGGCGGGCGGTGGCGGCGGTGCCGCGACCGTCGTGCGTCTCCACGGCGTCGACGGCGCTGCGGACGTCGACCTGGTCGCTGCTGGCGCGGGCGGAGGTGGCGGCAACGGCCAGTTCCTCCCCGTCATCGGTCGTCAGGCCGAGAGCCAGCACTCACCCCGGCCCGATGCGACGTCGACCGACGGTCGTCGCGGCAAGGACGCGGCAGCGGTGTGCAGCCCCGGCTACAACTGCGACGGCGGCGGTTCCGGCGCCGGCGGCGCCGGCGTGCAGGGTGGCGACCACGGCGACGTGCAGTACGGCGGCGCGACGGCGACCGAGTACTTCGGCTTCGGCGGCTACCCCGGCTCGAACGGCATCGCCGGTATGGCCACCCTCTCGGAGACCTACGAGTTCTTCGCCGACAACGGCGGCGCCGGCAGCGTGGTCATCTCCTACGACTCCGGCACGCCCGGCGCGCCGACCCGCCTCTCGGGCACGCCCCGGCCCGGTGGGGTCGATCTCGTCTGGTCCGAGCCGTCCTCGAGCGGTTCCTCGGCGATCGACGACTACCTCGTGTGGTACTCGACCTCGCCGAGCGGCCCCTTCACGGCGGTCGCCGACGGCACCTCGACCGCGACCTCGGCCACGGTGAACGGACTCACCAACGGCACGACCTACTACTTCCGCGTCGCTGCGGTGAACAGCTACGGCACCGGCTCCAACTCGGCGCCGATGAGCGTCGGCGTGATGCCCAGCGACGTGCCGTCCGCGCCCCGGCTCGACCGGCTCGTCGCGTCGGACTCGTCGTTGCTCGCCGAGATCACACCCGGCGCGACCCACAGCCCCGTGATCGGCTACGAGTACCGCCTCGACGGCGGGACCTGGGTCGGCGCCCAGGCGGTGTCGAACCGCATCGAGATCGGCGGCCTCACGAACGGAACGACCTATGAGGTCGAGGTGCGAGCCCGCAACGCCGTCGGCGCGAGCTCCGAGTCGGGTCAGCTCTCCGGCACCCCCCGAGCGGTGCCGAGCACCCCGTCCGGCCTCGTGGTCACCCCCGGCGACGCGAGTGTGCAGCTCCGCTGGGACGCGCCTGCGGCCACCAACGGCTCGCCGATCCAGGACTACGTGATCGAGCGCGCGACGTCCTCGAGCGGTCCGTACTCGGTCGTGCCCGATGGCGTATCGGTCGCCACCACCGCGACCGTCACCGGACTGACGAACGGCACCACCTACCACTTCCGTGTCGCCGCGGTGAACGCGGCGGGCGCCGGTGCTGCCACGACGCCCGGCGCAGCCGTGCCGTTCACCCTGCCGAGCGCTCCGTCGATCTCCTCCGTCGACCCCGTCGACGGTGGCCTGCGCGTCACGCTGACGCAGCCATCGAACGGCGGCAGCGCGGTGCTCCGCTACGAGTACCGCCTCGGCTCGACCGGCCAGTGGATCTCGACCGGCACCACCGCCACGACCTTCGCCGTCAGCGGCCTGACCAACGGTGTCGCCCAGGCGATCCAGGTCCGCGCGGTGAACGCCGCGGGCGCCGGTGACGCTTCGACCGAGCGCACCGCCACCCCCAGGTCGACACCCGGCGCGCCGGCGATCTCGACCGTCGCGCTCGACACGGGCGCCATCGACGTCGAGTTCAGCCTCGGCGCCGACGGCGGCAGCCCGATCACGAACTACGAGTACTCCCTCGACGGCGGCTCCACGTGGACGAGCCGTGTGCCCGCCTCGTCGGTCTCGCCGCTGAACATCTCCGGGCTCATCGGTGGTCGCACCTACGAAGTGGCACTGCGAGCCGTCAACGCCGCGGGCCCCGGCGCCGCGTCGAACGTCTCGACCGTGGTCGCCAAGGGCACGCCGGACGCGCCCCGTTCGGTCACGGTGACGGCCGGCGACCGATCGCTGAGCGCGAGCTTCGACGCACCTGCCAACGGCGGCAGCCCGATCACGAACTACGAGTACTCCCTCGACGGCGGCGACACCTGGCAGGCGAGGGTCCCCGCATCGACCAGCTCGCCGATCAGCATCACCGGACTCACCAACGGCACGAGCCAGCAGGTGCGGATCCGCGCCGTGAACGGCGTCGGATCCGGCGAGCCGTCGGCGACGGTGAGCGCCACCCCGCGCACCACCCCCGGTGCGCCGACGATCGACGCCGACACCGTGGTCGGTGTCGACGGACAGCTCGACGTCGTCTTCAGCGCACCGAGCAGCAACGGCGGCAGCGCGATCACGACCTACGAGTACTCGACCGACGCCGGTCGGACCTGGCGTCGACGTGACGTCGGCACCACCGGCTCGCCGCTGGTCATCTCCACGCTCTCGAGCGACGGGACCACCGCGCTCTCCGGTGGCGAGGTGTACCCCGTCGAGCTGCGAGCGGTGAACGCCGCTGGCGCCGGCGCGGCCTCTGCCGTGGCCGACGGCATCACCACCACCGTGCCCGACGCACCGTCGATCCTCGATGCCACCGCACTCGACGGTGCGGCATCGATCGAGATGGACCTGCCGGCCAACGGCGGCTCCGCGATCGTCCGCTACGAGTACCGCCTCGACGGTGGCCCGTGGACCGACACCGGCTCGCTCTCGGACCGGTTCCTCATCTCCGGTCTCCAGAACTCGTCGACCTACCGCATCGAGGTCAGAGCGGTGAACGGTCGAGGCGCCAGCGCGTCGAGCTCGCCGGTCGAGGTCGCGATCCGCACCGCACCCGCGGCCGCAGAGGTCGGCTCGGTGACGCCGGGCGATCGCTCGCTCACCGTCGAGTTCACACCCGGTGACGACGGCGGCAGCCCGATCACCTCGTACGAGTACTCCACGGACGGGGGCGCCACCTGGCGGACCCGTACGACGGGGACGACCGCGTCGCCCATGGTGATCACCTCGACCTCGGCGGGTGAGCCGCTCGACAACGGCGAGCTCGTCATCGTCCAGATCCGGGCCCGCAACGCCTCGGGTGCCGGTGACGCCAGCCGTTCCTCCCTCGTCGCTCCGTTGGGCGCACCCGATGCGCCGGGCGAGGTCGTCGCACTCGCCGGCGACGGTCGACTGACGGTGTCATACGTGTCGGGCTCCGACGGCGGCTCCGCGATCACCGCCACCGAGTACCGCCTCGACGGCGGCCCGTGGACCTCCACCGGCTCGCTCTCGAGCCCGTTCTCGATCACCGGGCTCACCAACGGCGTCGAGTACGTCGTCGAGGTCCGGCTCGTCAGCGAGGTCGGCCCGAGCGATCCGTCGGCTCCGATTGCCGCGACCCCGAGCACGGTCCCCACGGCACCCACCTCGGTCGAGGTCACCGGCGCCGACGGCGTGGCACGCGCGACGTGGTCGGCACCGTCCTCCAACGGCGGCGCCGTGGTCGCCTCGTACACCGCGACGCTCTTCGACCAGCCGGTCGGCGGCATCGCGATCGCGTCGTGCACGGTGTCGACGACGTCGTGCGAGCTCGACGAGCTCGACAACGGTCGGACGCTCTACCTCTCGGTGGTGGCATCCAACGTCGCCGGCTCTGGTGCCCCGAGCGCTCCACGCGTCTCGGTGACGCCCGTCGCTGCGCCGACGGTCGCGATCTCGTCGGTCTCGGTCGGTGCGAACCTCGCCCAGGTCGATCTCGACGTCGACGACGGCGGCGCTCCGATCTCGACCTTCGAGTACTCCCTCGACGGCGGCGCCTGGACGTCCGCCGCGACCTCGAGCGAGCCCGTGACCATCACCGGGTTGACCACCGGCCGGACCTACGCGGTGCGCTTCCGGGCGGTCAACGCGGTCGGAACCGGTGACGCCTCGGCGTCCGTCGACGTGACGCCGCGCACCACTCCCGGTGCGCCGCAGTCGCCCGTCGCGCAGTCGGGTGACCGCAGCGTCGCCCTCAGCTGGACCGCTCCCGCCGACGACGGCGGCGATGCCGTGGTCGACCACGTCGTGCAGTACGCCACGTCGGTCGGTGGACCGTTCGTGCCCTTCGACGACGGGATCTCGGCCGCGGGTAGTGCGACCGTGACCGGGCTGACCAACGGCACCGAGTACTTCTTCCGTGTCGTCGCAGTGAACGGCGCAGGCTCCGGTCTGCCGTCCCCCGTGGTGGCGGCGACGCCGCTCGCCGCGCCGAGCGCTCCGGCGATCACCACCCTCAATCCTGGCAACCGCTACCTCCAGCTCACCTTCACCCAGAGCACCTCGAACGGCGGCTCGGCGATCACCCGCTACGAGTACTCCCTCGACGGTGGCACCTGGCGGCCGCTGCCCACGATGGCGACCACGCAGAACATCACCGGTCTGGACAACGGCCACCGCTATTCGGTGATGCTGCGCGGGGTCAACGCCGTCGGCGGCGGAGCACCGTCGACCGCGGTGTTGGCCACCCCGTACGGACTGCCCGGTGCGGTGCAGGGCTTCCTGCCCTCGCCCGGCACCGGCAACGTGACCCTGACGTGGGACGAAGCGGACGCCAACGGCTCGCCGATCACCGCGTACAACGTCGTCCGCTGGTCGGCCCGCACCGAGGGATCGATCCTCGCGTCGTACCAGACGACCGGCACCAGCTACACGGTGCCCTCGTTGAGCAACGGCACGCACTACTTCACGATCGAAGCCACCAACGCGGCCGGCACCGGTCCGCGCAGCACACCTCGCACCACGACGATGGTCGGTTCCCCGGCGCCCGCTGCGCCGACGCTGGACGTCGTCCGGGTCCGCCCCGACGGGTCAGGCCGGTCGCTCGACCTCGTCTGGACGCCGGGTGCGCCGGGTGGCTCCGCCATCACCGGGTCGGTCGTCCGACGGATCCCTGCGACGGGATCGCCGGTGACCCTCGCGATGATCGACGGCACGTCGACCTCGACCACGCTCGCCCTGCCGACGCTCGTCGCCGGTGACCGCATCGCGGTCGCCAGTATCAGCGCCGTCGGCGTGGGTGCCTTCACGACGGTGTCGCCGGCAGTCGTCTCGGCCGCCCAGGTCGGCGACGTCACCACCGACTCCGCCACCGTCACGGCGACGGTCGCTGCGGGTGTCGACCCGGCTCAGGTCGTCGTCGAGTTCGCCGAGGACGGTGCGTTCGGCACCTCCTCGTCGTTCCAGGTCGCCGCCGAGCCGTCGATCGTCGCAGCCGCGGATGGCTCCACGTCGATCACCGCGTCGAGCTCGGCGCTCTCACCGAACACCGAGTACCAGGCGCGTGTCGTCGCCTCGGCGGGGTCGGCACAGACCCAGGGGAGCCCGGTCGAGTTCACCACCGACGTCGGAATCTCGACCTCGGGACTGGAGCACGTCTACGACGGCGCCGCCCCCGAGCTGTCGACGACCACGTCGCCGAGCGGCATCGATGTCGTCCGCACGTTCGAAGGTGTCGACGGCACCGTCTACCCGATCAGCGACCAGGTCCCCGTCCGTGCCGGCACCTACCAGGTGGTCACCTCGGTGGCGCCCGGTCAGGGCAACGGCGTCGAGACGACGCAGCTCGTCATCTCGCGTCGGGCGCTCACGCTCGACGTGTCCGCCGAGGGCAAGGTCTACGACGGGACCACCGACGTCGAGCTCGATCTCGAGCTCTCCGGAGCGGTCGACGGCGACGACGTCGCCATCGATGGCGATCGGGTGCGCGCCGCCTTCGCCCAGGCCGACGTCGGTCAGGACATCGTCGTGGACATCGAGACGGACGGCGACGTCCTCACCGGTGCCGACGCAGCGAACTACACCGTCGAGGCGCCCGAGTCGACCACGGCGTCGATCGTGGCCTTCACCCAGTCGCTGTCCTTCGACGGTGATGTGCCCGAGGACCTCGAGATCGGCGAGACCTGGCGACCCGAGGTGAGCTCCGATGCGGGCCTCGTCGTGTCGGTGATGATCGCGGTCGGCGACGGCGCCACGTGCGAGCTCGTCGACGGCGAGCTGCGGGCCCTCGCCGAAGGGATCTGTGCGGTGATGGCCACGCAGGCCGGCAACTCCAACGTCACCGCGGCACTCCCGGTCGTCCGGCTCGTGACCATCCGGGCCGTGACGGTCCCCCCGACGACCGTGCCACCGACCACGGTCCCCCCGACCACGACGGAGCCTCCGACGACGACCGCTCCGACGACGACCGCTCCGACGACGACGGTCCCGACCCCGACGACGGCGCCGTCCACGACGCTGCCGCCGCGGACCCCCACGCCGCCGCGGAACCCGACCACCTCGGTCCCGACCACGACGGCGCCCGCGCCCACTCCGACGATGCCGCTGCCCGGTCTTCCCGGTGGTTCGGCGGACCCGTCGGAAGGAGAGGGTGGGCTGTCCGGCCGTGCCGGGGGCTCGGGACGTCTCGACGACGAGGCCGAGGCCGCTCGTCGGGCTGCTCGTGCCCGAGCGTCGGACCGGACCGTGGGCACCGCTGGTGACCGCGGGTCCAGCCGGACCGACGGACTCGCTCCGGGATCGCTCGGCTCGGCCGACGGCTCCGACCCGACGTCGGCGACGTCGTCCGGTGGCGCCGGCGGTGCGGGTGCCGGCGATCGTGACGCCGACGCTGCAGGTGAGGACGAGGTGGTCGGTCTCGGCGAGGAGATCGCCGGACCGCTCGACGGTGATCCGGCGGGATCATCCACCGTGCGCGTCGCCTGGTGGTGGGTGCCCACGGCTGTCGCCCTCGCCGCCTGCCTCTGGTTCGTCCTCCGCTCCGTGCGACGGACCCAGGAGTGAGCTCAGGCTTCGGGCGGCGCAGCTGCGCCGTCCGAAGCCGCGAGCAGCTCGACCAGGTGCGCCTCGAGCTCACCGAGCTCGACGACGTCCTCCTGGGTGATGCCGAGCGGGCCGGGGAAGAGCGTGGACGCGATGGATCCGGCGACGGTCCGCAGGGCCATGCCCCTGGCGCGTCGGGGCTCGAGGCCGTAGGTCGTCACGTAGATCTCGGCGATGCGGTCGAGGATCGGCGTGTCGACCCGACCGTCGAACACCGAGGGGTCCGCCGCGATGAGCCAGTTCATCAGCTGCGTGGTCATGCGAGCGTGCTCGACGACCTGACCTCTGCCGAGCGGCGGGGTGAGCTCGCGTGCGATCTCGGCGTTGAGCTCCTCGTGCACCGCGAGGAACAGCTGGATCTTGCCGCCGAACCACGCCTGCACCATCCGATGGTGGTGTCCCGAGGCCTCGGCGATCTGGCGGACGGTGATCTCGTCGGGACTCTGGTCCTCGAGCAACGAGATCGTGGCTTCGATGATGTTTCTTCGGCCTTGGTCCCGCGGAGTCCTGGTCCGAGCCGGCGGCTGCGGACGAGCACTCATTGATGCGCATGGTATCGGCTCGTCGTTCGTGGATGGGGCACCCGACCTGGTGTCGTGGTGTCGTCGTAGGGTCGGTGGCACGACGATCGAGAGGTGGCCGCCATGAGCGACGACATGAAGAGCTTCAACGACGGGGTCATCGCCGAGTTCCGCGACAACGGCGGCAAGGTCGGCGGGACCTTCGAGGGGGCACCGGTGGTGCTGGTGCACCACACCGGCGCGAAGTCCGGCGTCGAGCGGGTCACGCCGCTCATGTACCGACCCGACGGCGACCGCGTCGTCATCTTCGCCTCGAAGGCGGGTGCTCCCGATCATCCGGCGTGGTTCCACAACCTCGTGGCGAACCCGGAGACCACCATCGAGATCGGCGACGAGTCCGGCGTCGCGGTGCGGGCCGTCGTGCTCGAGGGTGACGACCGTGAGCGCATCTGGTCCGCCCAGATGGCCGACGTGCCCCAGTTCGCCGAGTACGAGAAGTCCGCGGCCGGACGGGTCATCCCCGTGGTCGCACTCGAGCGGATCTGACCCTTCGGTTCGCTACTGCGGCCGAAGGTCGACCCCGGCGCGCTCGAGTGCCTCGCTCACCCGGGCGAGCCAACCGAAGCGATCCTCGGCGATACCGTGCTGCACGTCGAGCAACTGGCGGCGCAGCGCGATGGTGACCGGGCCGGGCTCGCCGTCACCGATGACCAGTCGCTCGCCCTCGTCGACGAGCGCGCCGATCGGTGCGATGACCGCGGCGGTGCCACAGGCGAACATCTCGAGCAGTGAGCCGTCCGCGAGCCCCTCGCGGATCTGGTCGATCGACGTCGGCTCGACGACCATCTCGTCGATGTCGACGCCCGGCACCGCGGAACCGTCGCCCTCGGCGTCGCTGGCCGCGAGCTGCAGGAGCGAGTCCCGGGTGACACCTTCGAGGATGGTGCCGGTCAGCGGGGGAGTGCTCACCACGGTGCGTCCGTCGCGTCGCCAGACGAACACGACGTTCATCGCGTTGAGCTCCTCGACCCAACGGTGCTCGACCGAGTCGAGCCAGAGGACCTGGTCGTGTCCGGCTGCACCCGCGCGTCCGTGTGCGGCGAACCCCGCGGCGTAGTTGCCGGCGAACTTCGCGGCGCCGGTGCCACCGGGCGTCGCTCGGACGTCTCCGCGTTCGACGCCCACGGTGATCGCTGCGAGACGGTCGCCGAAGTAGTTGGCGACCGGCGACGCGATGATCACGAAGAGGTACTCGTTCGCCGGGCGGACCGACAGGTGGGGCTCCGAGCCGAAGATGAACGGCCGCACGTACAACGCCGCGCCGTCCTCGGCCGGCACCCAGGCCCGGTCCGCGCCGACGAGCAGCGCACAGCCGAGCTCGAAGGCGCCATCGGGCAACTCCGGGATCGCGATCCGGCGAGCGCTGGCGGCCATGCGCTTCGCGTTGGTGTCGGGACGGAACAACGCAGCGGTGCCGTCCGCGAGGGCGTAGGCCTTCAGCGCTTCGAAGATGGACTGCCCATAGTGGAGTGCGAGGGTGCCGGGACTGAGGGAGAGCGGTGCGAACGGCTGCAGCTCGAGCGGGCCCCAAGCACCGTCGGCGTAACGCATCACGACCATGTGGTCGGTGAAGGTCTCGCCGAACACAGGAGCGGCGAGCAGTGCCTCGCGTTCGGCGTCGGGGAGCGGCGTGGGGTTCTGGGAGATGCGGACCTCGGTCACGGCACCAGCTTCGTCCAAGTGGCCGCCATCTCGGCGCTGGTACGGATCTGCACCGCAGCGGACAGGCCGACCGCCTCGTGGAGCGCCGTCGAGATCGCAGCACCGAGGTCGTCGACGAATCCGTCCGGTGGTTCGAACACCACGTTGCCGCGCTGGAGGTACGTCCCCACGTCGGTACAGCCGAGTGATTCGACGACCGCTCTCAGGTCGGCCATCGGCAGCCGTCGGTTCGGACCGAGGTTGACGCCACGGAGCAGACCGACGACTCGCATCCGTCCACCGTACGACGCCGCCCGGTCACGGACCCTCTCGATCGAACTGCAATGACATGTCGAGCTTTGGTGCGAGGGTGACCGAATCAGTCACTCTCGCACCACACCTCGACCCGTACCTCGAGGTTCAGCTGCTGCACTGCCGCCGAGATGCCGGTCCAGGGCCACCTGACGTGCGCCCTCCCTGCGTACGGGGCCGTCGTACGCTCGGCGGCCGTGGAGCTGCGTGTGGGATGCCCGATGTGGGCGCACAAGGGCTGGTCGGGGACGTACCTGCCCGAGAAGCTCGGACGCAGCGAGCAGATCGCGGCCTACGCCAGCTGGTGCACGAGCGTCGAGGGCAACACCACTCATACAGCGTGTTACACCAGCATCCTGAACAGTTCGAGGTACGCCGAATTCGCCAGGTGGAGCAGCGACGTTCGTCGGTACCGTTGACGTCATGTCGGAGACTCCCGAGGAGCTGGGCCGCCGACTCGTCGCAGAGATGGGTCGCCCCCGAACGGAAGAGGAGTTCGATGACTCGGCGACCGCGGCCTTGCGCTGGGGCGCCGAGGACCTCGACGACGATGCCGTCTGGCGGGCACTGTTGGCAGCGCTCGACGCGGCGCAGGAAGATGGCGACCTCTTCCTGATCGCGGACGGCATGCTCTTCGAGTCGGTGTTCACTCGGGACGGATTCCACTTGCAGTTCGAGCAGCTGCTGACCGCAGGCAACGCGAAGGCCATCCGACTCGTCGAGGTGATGTCGACCGAGAAGTGGAACTGGGAAGGTCCCGAGATGGTCGCTTGGTGGCAGGGGATGCTGGCGCTACGACCGAGTTGAGCGCCGCACCTACGCTCGGCGGCCGTGGAGCTGCGTGTGGGGTGTCCGATGTGGGCGCACAAGGGGTGGTCGGGGAAGTACCTGCCCGAGAAGCTCGGTCGCGGCGAGCAGATCGCGGCATACGCCAGCTGGTGCACGAGCGTCGAGGGGAACACGACCTTCTACGGACTCCCCAGCGTCGAGACCGTCGCGACGTGGGCCGCCGACGCGCCGAGCGACTTCCGGTTCGTGTTCAAGGTGCCCAGGACGGTCACCCACGACCGGCGACTCCGTGACGTTCGGGTCCAGGTGCGCGAGTTCCTCGACCGGATCGAGCCCCTCGGCGAACGGGCCTCGACGCTCTGGGTGCAGCTTCCGGCCTCGTTCGGGCCGTCGGACCTCGAGGTGCTCGATCGATTCCTGGCTCGCATGCCGGCGGCGCACCGCTACGGCGTCGAGGTCCGTCATCCGTCCTTCTTCGAGGACGGCGCCGACCGGCCACGTCTCGAGGACCTGTTGGTCCGACACGGCGCCGAGTGGATCTCGTTCGACACGACCACGCTGTTCTCGGCGCCACCGACCAGCGACGCCGAGCGAGAAGGTTGGAACCAGAAGCCGCGCCTGCCTCGGAGGACGGCAGCCCTGAGCGACGAGCCCGTGGTGCGCTACGTCGGTCGCGACGACGTCGAGGTCACCGAGTCGGGATGGCAGCCATGGGTCGACGTCGTCGCTGGCTGGCTCCGCGAAGGACGGCGTCCCACGTTCTTCCTCCACACGCCCGACAACGACGACGCCCTGTGGCTGGCCCGACGGTTCCACGATCAGGTCCGTGCGCTCGTGCCCGACGTCGCGCCGCTGCCGACGCCGGTCGACGCAACCCCTCCGACGCTCTTCTGACGGTGGCCGACCTCATTGCAGGGCTGTCCCCGCGTTGGGCTCGACGTCGAGATCGGTGAGCAGCTGCTCCACGCGCCGTCGGATCTCGTCGCGGATCGGGCGCACGCCGTCGAGCGGGCGCCCAGCAGGGTCGGGGAGGGGCCAGTCCTCGTAGCGAGTGCCCGGCACATACGGGCAGCTATCGCCACAGCCCATCGTGACCACGACGTCCGCGGCGTCCAACTGCGCGTCGCTCCATCTCGTCGGGGTCTCGTCAGCGATGTCGATGCCGACCTCGCGCATGGCATCGACCACGCTGGTATGCAGCACGTCGGCGGGTTCGCTGCCGCCGCTGAACGCGGTGGCACGGTCGCCCGCGAGGTGGCGGAACCAACCGAGTGCCATCTGGGATCTCCCTGCGTTGTGGATGCAGAGGAACAGCACGGAGGGGTGATCGGAGCTCATCTGTCCTTCTCGGGATGGAGGTAGCGGTCGAGCGCGACGGCGAGCGAGCACCCGAGGATCTGGGCGGCGATGAAGGTCGGTGCGGAGGACGGAGCGATCCCCGAGAACGAGTTCGTGACGGTGCGGGCGATGGTGACCGCGGGGTTCGCGAAGCTGGTCGAGCTGGTGAACCAGTAGGCGGCGGCGATGTAGGCGCCGACCGCGACGGCGGTCATCTCTGCTCTCGGTGAGCGCGTCACACCGAGGATGACGGTGATCAGCCCGAAGGTGGCCACGACTTCTGACAGCCTGGCGCCGGCGCTGATTCGCTCGTGGGTGGACCAGGTGGCCGCCGGAAGGTCGAACATGAGGTTCGCGACGACCGCTCCCGCAAGGCCACCACCGAGCTGGACCACGGATTCGAGCGCGCCGTGACCGGGTCGCAGGTCGCCGTCGAGGACGGCGACCGCCGACACGATCGGGTTGAACCGTGCGCCGGAGACGTGGCCGAAGGTGAGGATGAGCGCGGTCAGTCCGGCCCCGGTCGCCGCAGCGTTCTCGAGGAGCTGGAGTCCGGTGTCGGTCGACAGCCGTTGGGCCGCGATGCCAGAGCCGACGACGATCGCGACGAGGAAGGCGGTGCCGACGAACTCCGCGGTCAGGCGACGGCCGAGACTCGCCCCGGGGACCCCGAGCTCGAGCTCGGTGCCGAGCGTGGTGTCGGACACCTCAGCAGCAGGCGGTGGGCTCGGGTGCGGTGCTGCAACAGCTGGCGTCGCCGCCGGGCTCGACGCCCCGGAGCTGGCCGGCTGGCATCTCGGCATCCGCGAGCACCGTGTAGATCTCCCACGCCTCGCCGTCGGGTCCGTCGGTCCAGACCTTGTCCTGGATGGCGAAGCAGCACGACACCTCATCCTCGACAGCGGTGCCGAGGCCGGTGGTGGACAGTCGATCGACGGCAGTCCTCACGTCGTCGGTCGATGCGACCTCGACGCCGAGGTGGTTGAGCGATCCGGGGTCGCCGGCTCCCTCGATCAGCACCAGCTTCAACGGCGGATCGGCGATCGCGAAGTTCGCGTAGCCGTCGCGGACCTTGGCGGGGCCCGTGCTGAACAGTTTCGTGTAGAAGTCGATCGCCTCATCGAGGTTCGAGACGTTGAGTGCGAGCTGTACTCGTGACATCGGGTGTGCATCCTCCGTAGGCTGATCGACGATCGTCGATGTATTGATGTTCGTCAATGTATCGACGAACGTCAATACGTGGAGGCGGAATGGCTCAGGGACGGAAGAAGATCGCGACGCTCGGAGCGGCCGAGTGCTGTCCTTCCGTGCTCGACGCCCCGCTCGCCGAGGTCGATGCCGAGCAGCTCGCCCGTCGGTTCGCCGCGCTCGCCGACCCGATCCGGCTCCGGCTGCTCAGCCTCATCGCCGCAGCGGACGAGGTGTGTGCGTGCGACCTGCTCGAACCCGTCGACCGGTCCCAGCCGACGGTGAGCCACCACACGAAGCTGTTGGCCGAAGCGGGCCTGATCGCGGGGGAGAAGCGCGGTCGCTGGATCTGGTGGAGGGTCGACGCCGATGCGATCGCCGAGCTCCGTGGAGTGCTGGGCTGAGCCCGGGTGCCAGCCGAACGAAGATCGGGACCCGTTCGGGTGACAAATGCCACCCGGCGCTCCTAGAGTGCTTCGCCGTGACCCGGCTGTGGGTCACCCAAGGGGAGCCTGGGGGCGAACATGAGCCGTACCTTGAAGTGCCTTTTCGTGGCGGGCGCGCTGATCGCGATCACGGGCGCGTGTGCGCCCAATCCGAGCGGCGACAAGCTGAAGCCACAAATCCTGAGCGTCACCGTGACGCCGTCCGAGGTCACACCGGGTGAGTCGATGACCGTCTCAGCCTTCGTGACCGACACCACCGCGGTCACCGGGGTGGCGTTCACGCTGCGACGTGACGGCAAGACCGCGCTCTTCTGCGGCGGCGCTGCGACGCTCGTCGACGGCACCGCACAGGCGGGGACCTGGGAGCGGACCTGCGTCGTTCCCGTGACCGTCAACTCCGGTCAGTACCAGATCAACAGCCTCGCGGTGGACCGTGCGCTGAACTTCGACCAGATCGGCGACATCGAGGAGAGCGAGCGCAGCGGTCACTTCACGATGCTCGGTGACATCTTCGACGACGAGGCGCCCGTGGTGTCCTCGGTGACGGTCACGCCGGCCGAAGCACCCATCGGTGAGCAGGTCGTCATCTCGGCACACGTGACCGACGCGACCGGCGTGTCGGCGGTCGGCTTCACGCCGCGCCGCGATGGCAACGTCTTCCAGTGGTGCGCCGGCGGGGCGACGCTCGTGTCGGGCACGAACACCGACGGCGTGTGGGAGCGCACCTGCATCATCCCCGCCGACGTCGAGCTCGGCGAGTACGCCATCACCACGGCGTTCTCCGACCTGCTCGGCAACATCGGTGGGCTCGGCGAGGTCACCGAGCCGGGCCCGACGTCGGGCCACTTCACCGTCGTCGAGGCGCTGCCGCCGGTCGATCCGCCGGTGGACCCGCCCGTCGAGCCCTGAGGCCGACCGGGCCCTGAAGAGGGCATCGAGGACAGAGCTGTGCGGACGAGCCGCCACCACGCCGGTGGCGGCTCGTTCAGTTCACCTGCCGGTCGCGACCCTCCCAGTACGGCTCGCGCAGCTTGAACTTCTGGAGCTTGCCGGTGGCGGTCCGCGCAAGCTCGTCGCGGAACTCGATCGACGTCGGGCACTTGTAGCGGGCGATGTTCGAACGGCAGTGCTCGAGCAGGTCGCTCTCGGTCACCCCGGCGGCGGGGTCGACCACGACCAGCGCTTTGATCGTCTCGCCCCACTTCTCATCCGGCACTCCGATCACCGCGACCTCGAGCACCGCGGGGTGGGAGAACAAGGTGTCCTCGACCTCGATCGACGAGACGTTCTCACCACCGGAGATGATGACGTCCTTCTTGCGGTCCTGGATCGTGACGTAGTTGTCCTCGTCGATGAAGCCGCCGTCGCCGGTGTGGAACCAACCGTCGTCGAGCGCAGCGGCGGTCTCTTCCGGCTGGTTCCAGTAGCTCTTGAGCACGACGTTGCCGCGGGCGAGCAGCTCGCCCTCGTCGTCCACCCGCATGCGGATGCCGATCGCCGGCGCGCCTTGGCGCGAGAGCTTGACGGCGCGCTCGGCCGGGCTCAGTCCGTCCCACTCGGTGCGCGAGCGGTTCATCGTCAACAGGGGAGCGGTCTCGGTGAGCCCGTAGATCTGGATGAACTCCCAGCCCAGCTCGGTCTCGACGCGCTCGATGGTGCGCGTGGGCGGCGGGGCACCCGCGACGACGACTCGCAGGCGGCCGTGTCCGGGGATCTGCCTCTCCCAGTCCTTGGCCGCGTCGAGCACCGTCGCGACCACCGCGGGAGCGGCGCACATCAGCGTGACGCCGTGGGCCTCGATGCGCCGCAGGATCTCCGGACCGTCGATCTTGCGCAGCACGACCTGTGGCACACCGACGGCCGCCGTGGTGAACGGGAAGCCCCACCCGTTGCAGTGGAACATCGGCAGCGTGTGCAGGTAGACGTCGCGGTCGGTCACCGCGGCCTGCCAGCCGAAGGTCGCAGCGTTGACCCACAGGTTGCGATGGGTCATCTCGACGCCCTTGGGGCGAGCCGTCGTGCCGCTGGTGTAGTTGATCGTCGCCGTCGCATCCTCATCGGGCTCCCATGGCGTCGGCTGGATGTCGAAGCGGTGGATCAGCTCGTCGGTGTCGTCGCCGATCACGTATTTCTGTGGCGCGGTGACCTCGGCCAGCGAGTCCTCGAGCTCGGGGTCGACGAGCAGGATCTCGGCGCCCGAGTGGTCGACGATGTACTGCACCTCGTGGGGGTGCGGGCGGAAGTTGATCGGCACCGCAACCCGTCCCCAGCCAGTGGTCCCGTAGAGCAGCGTGAGCACCCGGGCGGCGTTCTGGGACACGATCGCCACGCGTCCACCGACGGGCACGCCCAGCGCCTCGACCCCCGCGGCGAACGCAGTGGCGGTCTCGAGGACCTCCCGGTAGGTCAGGTCGCCGAGCGGCGGCGCGACCTGGTCGGGTTCGTCGATGACCCCGATCCGGTCGCCGTACACGAGCGCGGCCCGCTCGATGTGGTCTCGCGTGGTCAGTGGGACCTTCATGGAGTCTCCTCCTGGGGATCGAGCCTGATGGCGTGTCCGACGGTGAACCAGCTCCACGGACGCGGACCCTTCGCGTAGCGCTGTTCGAGGTGCTCGACCCGGAAGCCCGCCTCGGCGACGAGGTCGCCCGGCTCCCTCGTCAGGTGGCAGCCGCCGCCGAAGCGACGCTGGGCGGGTTCGAGTCGGTCCTGCCAACGGCGCACCACCGCGTCGGGTGATGCGCCGTGTTCGAGGAAGTGGAGCCGGCCACCCGGTCGCAGCACGCGGTGGACCTCGGCGAGCGCACGGCGGACGTCGGGGATGGTGCACAGCGTGAACGTCGTCAGCGCGCCGTCGCAGCTGGCATCGGGCAGCGGGAGCGACTGGCCGTCCAGCCCGACGTGCTCCACCATCAGCGCGCCGCCACCGCGTCGACGGGCCGCAGCGTCGATGTGGCGTTCCGATCGACGCCGGGCGAGCGCCGAAGGTTCGACGGCGAAGACGCGGTGCACCTCGTCGGGGTACAGCTCGACGTTGGCTCCGGATCCGAAGCCGAGCTCGACGACGGTGCCGGACAGTCCGTCGACGGCTCGCCGGCGCCACTTGTCCATGCCGGGGCTGGCGCACATGAGGTCGACGCAGCGGGGCAGCACTCGCTCGTCGTAGAACGACGCAGGTCCGGTGGCCATCTCTCGACCATAGGACCGTGTGCCGAGTCGTGCTGTGCCATGTCGTGCTGTGCCATGTCGTGCTGTGGCAGCATCGCCGGCGGACGGGCCGGCGTGGTGTCGCCGTCCGGAGGGAGCGCCCGATGGACAGCCCACCCGAGGACGGTCGACCCGACCCGGATCCAGAGCAGTCCAGCCGGGCACAGGGACCGTTCGCCAGGGCGCACGGTCCGATCCACTCGGGTGAAGGTCGCGTCGTGCTCGGCGCTGGCGGCCTCGACCTGTCGTCGGTCGGCTACGTCGAGGAGGAGTTCTTCGTCGAGGGGACGGCGCGGGTGTTCACGTCGGACTCGCCGATCCCCGCCGACGGGCGTCGCGACGCTCGCCGTGACGGCGGTCCCGTCGAAGGAGCACTGCCCTTTCGCACACGGATCGTCGTGCGCCGCCCTCGCGAGTGCCGGGGCACGACCGCTCCGGTCCTCGTCGAGTGGCTCAACGTGTCCGGTGGACTCGATGCGGATCCCGACTGGACCTTCCTGCAGCGCGAGATCGTCCGGTCGGGAGTCGTGTGGGTGGGTGTCTCGGCGCAGCGTGACGGCATCGTCCCGAGCGGTCACCCGATCGGCGAGATGCTCTCGCTGCACCGGGCCGATCCGGCTCGCTACGGATCGCTCGAGCATCCCGGTGACGACGCCAGCTACGACATCTTCACCCAGGTCGGTGATCTGGTGCGTCGGCGAGCCGACGAGCTGCTCGGCGGCACCGTGCCCGAGATCGTGGTCGCCGTGGGCGAGTCCCAGTCCGCGGAACGGCTCACCACCTATGTCAACGCCTTCGGTCGCGGCTCGGTCTTCGACGCCTATCTGCTGCACAGCCGCCACGCGATCGGCGCGCCGCTGCGCGAGGGCACCGTCGAGCTCGACCCGACCCTGCTGCGCGACGACCTGTCGGCGCCGGTGATGGTGCTCGTCGCCGAGAACGACGTCGCGGGGGAGCGGATCGGGTTCCACCGGGCCCGTCAGCGCGACACGGCGCGCCGCGTCACGTGGGAGATCGCCGGCACCGCGCACGTCGATGCCTACGGGCTCGGCATCGGTGACCACGACGACGGCTCAGGCGCGTCGGACGACGACCTGTTCGCCGCGATGACGTCGCCGCCGTCGTCGGTCTACTTCGGCGTGATCGAGTGCGACGCGCCGATCAACACCGGGCCCCACACCTACGTCGCCAGGGCCGCGCTGGTGCACCTGCTGCGATGGGCCCGTGGGGGCGAGCCGCCGCCGTCGATGCCGACGCTCGAGCTCACCGAGGACGGTCTGGACGTGGTCCGCGACGACGCGGGCCACGCGCTCGGCGGTGTGCGGACCCCGCACGTGGACGTGCCGATCGCGACGCTGTCGGGCATGGGCCAGGGTGCTGGCGGTTTCTGCGAGCTCTTCGGCACGACGACGCCGTTCGACGAGGCCGAGCTGCGCCGTCGCTATCCCGACCGTGAGCGGTTCGTCGCGGCGTGGGAGGCATCGGTGGATGCGGCGGTCCGCGCCGGTGTCCTGCTCGACCCCGACGCCGAGCAGCTGCGTCGCGTGGTGAGGGAGGCGACCGTCAGCTGGTGAGCCGGGCGTGCGGCTCAGTCGAGGTGCACGGTGCCCGACTGGGTGACGAGCTGGTCGAGCTCGAGCGGTCCGAACACGTCGCAGAGGGTCATCGCCGCCAGTCGTGCCGCATCGGCGAGCGCTGCGTCGGGAACGGTGGCCTGGTCCGCCTCGGGGCCGATCCACGACACCGGGTGCCTCGCCGAGTCGAGCCCCGTGTCGTCGTCCGCGACGTTCCATTCGAGCCAGTAGTTGCCGCCGTGCTCGTCGTCCTCGTCGGGTGCGTTCCAGCCCAGGTCGCGGAGCCCTCGGCGTTCGTGCGTGCTCAGCGGCGGGTGACCACCGAGGTAGCGGTCGCCGACGGCCTCCGCTCGGAGCCAGTCCCCGTCCTCGGTGACGAACTGCACGTAGCGGCCCGAGTCGGGGATGTCGATCACCAGGTAGGTCGAACGCTCGCGCACCATGCGACGCAACCACCCGCCGACCTGCAGCTCGATGTCGGCGGCGGAGGTCGTGGCGATCGACAGGTGTTCGTCGTGCAGGCGCGTCGGGCGCTCGTCGGGAGCGGCGCCGACCTCGACGCTCGGATCGATCGTGGCCACGAGGTCACGGAAGTGGTGCCCGAGCTGTGCGCGGTACTCCGAGAGCTCGAGGCGTCGACCGTCGGGGAAGCGCACGAACGGGACGGCCACCAT
>JAFAFN010000287.1 GCA_023423475.1 Actinomycetes bacterium
CGGCGACCAGATCGCTGGCCTCGAGCGCGGCCACCCACGACGATCGCTCGGGCCACGGCAGCTCACCGACCGCGTCGTCGTCTCGGTCGACGACCAGGCGTTCGACGTCGGCCAGCTCGATGCAGACATGGCCCAGTCGCGGGCCTCGTGCCGCCACCGCGAGCGCGAGGACGACCTCGTCGCTGACCGACCGGGCGCCGGCGAGACGGACCATCGTGGCAGCGAGCTGCACCTCGGACGGGCCGAACACCCGGGCCTCGACGAAGGGCACGAGCACCGAGACCGACGAGGGCACCACCGGGAGCGTCGCGTCGTCCGGCGTCATGACCCGACTCCCTTCACCCGGCGGCCGTCGAGCAGGTCGCTCAGATCGGTGACCAGCTGGGGCGGTGTCGGCCAGGCGAACACACCGTGGGGCTCCCCCTGCTCGGTGGCGACCCCCGCCCCGGTCATCCCACGGAGGAAGAGGTAGGCCGACCCCCCGAGGTCGGTCGCCGGGTCGTAGCCGGGCACCCGCCAACGCAGGTACCGGTGCAGCGCCACCGAGTACAGCAGCGCCTGGAGCGGATAGTGGTGGTCGACCATCGCCTCGGCCAGGCGGTCCGGGTGGTACTCGTCGGGCCCGGGCGACACCCCGCGCTCACCGAGGCGGTTCGTCTTGTAGTCGACGACCACGTAGCGGGCACGCTCCGACCCGTCGCGGACGCGGAGCACGAGGTCGATGGAGCCGGTGAGGTGACCCGACAGGTCGACGGGGAACTCGCCGTCGGCGAGTCGCTCCGCCCAGTCGTGCAGCGGCGCGGGGCCGAACAGACCACCGGCCGGCACGTGCTGCAGCACCAGGCGCCCGATCTGGCGCACGTTCGGACGCCGCTGCTCACTGCCCAGCAGCAACTCGAAGGACATCTCGTCGAGACGGTCGGAACGGGGGACGTCGCGGAGGCGGAGCCCCCCACCGATCGGACCGAGCGGCGTCTCGATCGACTCCTGCAACCCGTCGACGAGCAGCGTTCGTCCGGTGTCGTCGTCGGCGTCGTCGATGCCGACCGGCGTCAGGTCCATCGTGCGCCATTCGAGCTGGCGGGCGAGCTCGTCGGACAGGTCGGCGTGGAGGCGCTCGGAGCGGAAGTCGACCTCTTCGAGCACGGAGTGCACCAGGGTGCCGAACGTGGCGCCGGCGGGGAGCATCGAGAGACTCCCGGACGAGTCCCCGGGGCCACTGGTGACCGCCGCTCGACGCTCGGCGGCATCGGGCTCGGGCTGGTCCTCGTCCGCGGCGCCGGCGTCACCGCCACTGGTGTCGTACGGGTCGTCGTGCCCGACGGATCGACTGGTGATCGCAGTGAACGACCACCGGTGCGCGGCACGGTCGAGCTGACGGTCGAGCTGAGCGACCGACAGCTCGGCATCGGTGCGCTCGACGCCGGGATCGACCCAGCGCCCCGAGGGAACGGCGTCCTCGACGACGCTCAGGTGCACCGTGTCGCCGCCGGCGGCGACGACGGGTGCCAGAGCGGTCAGCAGGTCGCCGTCGTCGGGGAGGGCGACCTTGGGTGCCTCGAATCGGCCGGGGTCGATCGCGCCACCGGACCTGCCGTACAGCACGCGGGCCAGCGGGCTCTTCGCGCTGCGGTTGTAGCGGGCCCACCACACCAGCGTCTGATGCTTCGAACGGGTGAGTGCGACGTAGAGCAGTCGGAGCCGCTCACCGGCCGCCTCGGACTCGGCGAGTGCCTTGCGGGCCGCGGCTCCCGACTTGTCGGGCCAGCGGCTGCCCCCGGCGAGGTCGTAGGTGCGTGCGCCGGTGACGGGGTCGCGGTAGATGACCTCGCCGTCCGGCTGACGCCACAGGGTGGGACAGCACACGACCGGGAACTCGAGCCCCTTCGACACCCAGATCGTCATGATCTGCACGGCCTCGGCCTCGGATTCGACACGCCGTGCGACGACGTCGCGGTCGATGTCGGCCTGGACCGTGACCGGTGGAGGTGCGTCGAGCACGGCCAACAGACCGGCCACGCTCGTGGCACCTGTCGACGCCGCGGCCTGGAGGAGCTCGGCGACGTGGTCGATGTCGGTCATGGCGCGGTCGCCGTCGGGGCGTGCCAGCACCCGCGGCACCAGCCCGCTCTCGGTGCGGACCCGCTGGACGAAGTCGACCACTCCGTGGCGGAGCAGCGTCTCGGACCAGTCGTGCAGCTGCTCCTGCAACGCCGCGAGCTCGACGTCGGGTGCCTCGTGCACCCACCTGGCGTCGTGCCCGACGAACCAGGACATCGCCACGGTGCGGGCCCTGGCCAGATCGGACGGACGCAGCAACGCTTCGAGCAACCACCGCCACTGGTCCGCGGCCGGGGAATCGAGCACGCTGTCGCCGCGTGCGAGCACGGCGGGCACCCCCTGTGCGATCAGTGCCGCCTGGACCTCGTCGGCCTCTTCCCGGTTGAGCACGAGCACCGCGACATCCGAGGGTCGGATCCGGCGACCGACCGCCGAGGTCGCGTCGCCGGACTGGCCGGGCGATGCCGGCAGGTGTCCCTCGTCGAGCAGCGTCCGCACCCGTGCGACGAGATCGGCGGTGACGACCTTGCGGGCCAGCGGCGCAGCGAGGTCACCCGCCTTGGTCGTGTCCCGACCCTCGCCGCTGACGAGTCGCAGGTCGACGGCGGGCAGTGGTGCACCGTCGGGACCGGTGAGTCGTCGTTGCTCGTTCGCCGGCGCGGGTCCCACGGGAGCGAAGGCGATCTCTGGTGCGCCGTAGGTCGTGCCGGCCAGCAGCGCGTCGGTCGCCCGGAGCACCGCGCCGTCGGAGCGCCAGTTGGTGGTCAAGGTCCGCTGGGCGGCACCGGAGCCGACCGCCTCGAGGTAGGTGTGCACGTTGGCGCCACGGAAGGCGTAGATCGCCTGCTTCGGGTCACCGACCAGGACGAGCGCCGCGTCGCCGGTGCGCTCGAAGAGCGTGCCGAAGATGTCCCACTGCACCGGATCGGTGTCCTGGAACTCGTCGATCAGCGCGACCCGGAACCGCGACCGGAGCGTCTCGATCGCGGCGGCGCCCTGGCCACCGTCGAGTGCGCGCCGCAGCTCGACGAGGATGTCGTCGAAGCTGAGGGTCCCCGCGAGGCGTCGACGTGCTCGCATCAGCGCGATCGAGCGGGACACCAGCTCGACGAGCACGCGCGTCGGCTCGTCGACGCCCTCGTCGTCCGGACCGGGGGCGAGCACCAGGTCGGCGATGTTGATCGCGTTGCGCGTCGCGCCGACGAGCGCCTTGTGCTTCGGGAGGTGCTCGCTCGGCAGCGTCGCCGACGCTGCGGCGAGCACGTCCGCGCAGCACTCCGCTGCCAGCTCCGCGGAGTCGTCCACGAGCACTGCGTCCGGATCGGTGCCCGAGGTGGTGCCGAGCGTCGCCAGGACCTGGGTCGCGAAGCCGTGGATGGTCGTGATGGTCGCTGCGTCGAACTCGGTGATGGCCCTGCGGATGCGCTCGAGGCGGAGGCCGCGATCCTGCGACGCGAGGTGGTCGAGCAGCCGGTCGCCCGTCTCGGCCGGCGTGTCCGACGCGAGGTGCTCCGCTGCCTCGACGAGGCGCTCGCGGACCCGACTGCGCAGCTCCGAGGTCGCGGCACGCGTGAACGTGACGATGAGGAGCTCGGACGGCTCGACGCCACGCTCCGCGATGAAGCGCGTGGCGAGCGCGGCGAGCGTGTAGGTCTTTCCCGTACCGGCGCTGGCCTGGATGGCCAGGTGGCCACGCGGCAGCTCGTCGAGGATGTCGAAGGGCTCGCTCACGTCGGCTCCTCCGCCCGATCGACCACCGAGGCGTCGAAGGTGTCCCAGATCAGGTGGGCGAGGTGCTCGGCCCGCCCGTAGGTGCCGGGGCGCACGCCCGGGGGATCGTCGTCCGCGACGGGCAGGGCGACCAGCGCGTCCAGGTCGAGGTCGCCGAAGACCATCTTGGCCGGCGGCTTGTCGCGGTCACCGCCACCGCCGTACTCGGCGGAGCGCGACCACGCCCCCGGCGTCGCCTTGTGCTGGTGGAGCAGGGGCGTCAGGTACTCGAAGATCGGCAGCGGCTCGGCCGCACCGGCCCGGTAGAGGGCGACGAGGACCTCGAGGGCGTCGACGGCAACGGCTCGGCGCCCCTCTGGTGAGGTGTCGCCGTCCGAGCCCGGGACCGAGAGGTCGATCACGACCGGCGGCTTCGACGCGGTGCGGTTCCGGTAGACCCCCACGGCGCGGTGCTCGACCGCCGGATCGCTCGCGGTGAGGGCGAGCAGATCGATCCACGCGGGGATCCGGAACGCCGGGCGGTCCTTGGAGAAGGACAGCCGCACGGGACCCGGCTCGTCCCCGCCGAGTCGATCGAGCACCGTGCCGATGACACGGGTGCCGTCGCCAAGGGTCGCCTCGACGGGGAGCCGCTCGCCGTGCCCGGGCACGAGTCCCCGGAGCAGCGCAGCGGCCACCAGCGCCTCGACGTCGTCGACGACGGACCCGATGAGTGCGTCGCCGAGCGCGGCGGGTGGCAACGTCCCCAGGCGGAGCTCGACGCGGCGCCAGTCGTCCACGGCGACGCCTCCGAGCCGGGCCGACAGCAACCGGTCACCGACCTTCCACTGCTCCAGCCCGTCGAGACCCACGGGGAGCAGCGGGCTCGCGGCGTCCTCCCTCCGCGGGAGGCGCAGGCCGAGACGCCGCTGCAGGAAGTGCTTGACCGGGTCCTTCATGAACGACTGCAGGTCGGCGAGCTCGATGACGTCGACGTGTTCGACCTGCAGCGGGCGATCGAGGAACGGCCGAGGTCGGTCGTGACGGTCCCGGCGCGCGAGCGCCCCATCGAGGCTCGTGCGGTCGAACCCCCACGGCCCTTCGCCGAGCACGGCGCCCGGGATGAAGGACCGCTCGTCGAAGGGCTGGCGGGGGTGCGCGACCTCGAGGCGTCGAGCGACGTCCTCTCGCATCGACGGCTCGACCATGTCGACCAAGGTGTCGCGGAGCTCCGCCACCGCCACCGCCGGCGGGACCGGCTGGTTCGTGCGGACGTCGTGGCCGTCGCGGATCAGCACCAGTCGGTCCCTCGCGGCGAGCACGGCCTCGAGCAGGGACTGTCGGGACTCGCCGCGCCCGTCGCGATCACCGAGCAGCGGGGAGGCCGCCGCGAGGTCGTCGCCGTCGACGGCACCGGACCCGAAGGCCGCCTGGTCCATGCCGAGCAGGATGACCGCTCGGTGCGGCACCCATCGCAGCGGGGTCATCGAGGAGATCGTCAGCCCACCCCTGAAGAAGTCGGGGCGTCCGGGCGCGTCCTCGAGCCGATCGGAGAGCAGTCGCCGCAGGTCGACGAACTCGAGGTCGACGGCTCCGCCGTCGGTGCCCTCCGCAGACTCGACGATCTCTGCGAGCAGGCGCAGGAGCGCGTCCATCTGCCAGCTGTCGTCCCGGTCGGTGGCGAAGAGCGCCTCGACGTTCGAGCGCAGGAGCGCGATCCACTGGTCGACGGGGCGCGGGCTGCCGGCAGCTCCTGCGAACTCGGCGAGTCGCCACATGAGCTCGGCGAGCTGTCCTGCCACGGCGACGTCGTCGCTCTCGATGCCGTACGGGGCGACGTCGCCGACGGCCAGCGTGCGGTCGTCCTCGAGCACCGCGGCACCCGCCAGGAGTCGGTCGGTGGCCGCCTGCCAGGTGTTGTTGGTGATCGAGGCGGGGACGCCGGCCGCACCACGGTGCTCGGCGTCGAGGCCCCAACGGACGTTGGTCGTCTCGACCCAGCCCGCGATGCGAGCGAGGTCGTCGTCGCTGAAGCGGAACCGCTCGCGCACCGGTCCGAGCGAGATCAGGTCGAGCACTGAGGGGGCGTCGAACCGCCCTGCGACCAGGTCGAGCAGCGCCGTGGTCGCCGACAGCACGGGGTTGGCGCTGCGGATCGAACGATCGGCGATCCGGTAGCGCAGCGCGGGCGCGACCTCGGCGACATCGCCACGACGCCGGGGATCGTCGACCGAGGGCCCGAAGACCGCGTCGATCACGGGGGCGAACCGCTCGAGGTCGGGGCAGACGACCAGCAGATCGTCCTCCCTGAGCGAGAGTTCGTCGTCCGCGAGGAGGTGCAGCACGACGTCGCGCAGGACCTCGACCTGTCGGGTGATGCCGTGGCACGAGTGGAACTGCACCGAGCGATCCTCGGGTAGCAGGACCAGGTCGCCGGCGGGCGGGCGGTCCCTGGCGATGTCGTCGTGCAGGCGCGAGAGCAGCGTCGTACCACCCGGACGACGTCGGCTGGTCGCCTCGACGGCGGTCGGGGCCGGCAGACCACCCGCCACCGCGTCGGCGATGAGCACGGTGGTCTCGCGGTGGAGCCGTCCCCACGACCTGACCAGTGGATGTCGTACGGCATCGGCGGTGAGGTCCTCGGAACGGAGCCGTGGACCGCCGGTCGGCGTGAGCTGCTCGAGGACATGGCTCGCGGATGCGGGCGAGGGTTCGAGCAGGAAGAGGTGGACGTCCCTGGTCGCTCCCAGTGCCTCAGCCAGCTCGAGGAAGCCGGCGCCACCCGGGAGCAGGGTGAGACCGAACGACATGATGCGCGGGGGCAGGTCGACCTGGAGCTGCCCCGCACGCAGCGCGTCGAGCAGGTCCGGCAGTCGCTCCGCCGGCGACGGGCTCGAGATGTCGGATCGCACGGAGCGCCAGAGGTGCGGCTGCCAGCGATGATGACGGGAGATCGGCCGTCCCGCTGCGTCGACGTCGTCCCCCGCGGCCCACCGGCGCACCATCTGGGGGCGATGCACGTGGTAGCGATCGAACAGGTCGGCGATGCGCCTGGCCCGACCGAACCGTGAGCTGCCGTCGGGCAGGTCGAGCAGCGGCGCGATCAACGGGTCGGTGGACTGCCCCAGCAGCGCAGCGAGCACCGACCACACCAGGCGGTCGACCGCCCACGGGTCCTCGTCCCGGTCCGGCTCGCCGAGCAGGCGGCCGGACTCGAGCACCCGGGTGCGCAGCGAGCCGGGGAACGCCGAGACGATGTTGGCCGCGACGCCGTCGTGGGAGCCGTCGCCGCTGGTGCCGAGGTGGCGGGCGAGCTCGAGCGAGAGCCACCGTCGCATGCCCTCGGACGGCACCGCGATCCACTCGGGTGACATCGGGTCCGACGGGGTGGCCGACAGCTCGCTCGCGAGTGCGAGGGCAAGGGGTTCGATCCGGCCGGATGCGTGCAGGTGCAACACGCCGGGCACTGTACCGACCGGGTCGGACAGTTCAGGGCTGTACCGAACGGGTCGGACAGTTCAGGGCAGTACCGACCGGGTCGGACAGTTCAGGGCGGTACCGGAGGGGTCAGGCGTCGATGACGCGTGCCTCGGCCGCGCCGGCGACGCGCCGGGCGAACTCGACGCTGCGCTCGACGAGGTCGCTGCGCTTGATCACCATGCCGCCGACGACGTCGCCGGAGCGCTCCTCGACGAGTGCGCTCAGCTTCTCGAGGGTCTTGCCGGGGTCGATCGCGCACGTCACGTAGACGTAGGTCGGCTTGCCGCCGAGCAGGGGCATCTTCGAGAGCTTGCCGCTGCCACCCGGGCGCTGCCCGAAGAAGAACAGCCCGTCGACCCAGGTGCCCACGACCACCACGTCGGCCGCCTGGAGCGCACCGTTGTCGACCTCTCGAGCGCTGCACTCGGTGGCGTCCCAGCCCTCGGCGACGAGCTCGTCGACGATGAGTCGGGCCGCCTCGCGGGTGTTTCCGGTGAGGCTCTCGTGGATGACCAAGGCGCGCATGGTCACATGGTCGCCACTGGGACCCGTCCGGGTCAAGCACCGCCGGACCGATTCCGGCTCAGACCTCGATCGACAGCGTCACGGGCCCGTCGTTGACGAGCTCGACCGCCATGTCCGCGCCGAACCGGCCGGTCGCGACGGTCGCGCCGAGGTCCCCCAACTCGGCGACGAATCGATCGACCAGCGGGGCGGCGTGTTCGGGTCGGGCGGCGTCGATCCACGACGGTCGGCGGCCCTTGCGGGTGTCCCCGTAGAGGGTGAACTGGCTCACCACCAGCAGCTCGCGCGTCCCGTCCGCGACGGAGCGGCCCATGTTGCCGTCTTCGTCGTCGAAGATGCGCAGGTGCCAGACCTTCTCGGCGAGCCGCACCGCCTCTGCGTCGGTGTCGGAGTGGGTCACCCCGACGAGCACGCACAGCCCTGGCCCGATCTCACCGACGACGTCGCCGTCGATGCGGACCCGAGCGTCGGTGACGCGCTGGACGAGCGCCCGCATGCGGACCCGTCAGACCTCGAGCACGCCCGTGCGCACACGTCGACGATGGAACTCCGCGTCGCCGTAGCGAGCCGCGAGCGCCCAGGCGCGCTTCATGTACAGGTGCAGGTCGCACTCGACGGTGTAGCCGATGGCGCCGTGCACCTGGAGCGAGGTCGCCGCGGCGGCGGTCGCGGCGGTCGAGGCCTTCGCCTTCGCCATCGACACGTGGACCCCGGCATCCGGATCGCCGAGGGCGAGCGAGTTCGCGGCCCGCAGCACCAGCGGCTCGACGAACTCGACCGCGAGCGATGCATCCGCGAGCTGGTGCTTGACCGCCTGGAAGCTGCCGATCGGCACGCCGAACTGCTGGCGCTCGACGGCGTAGAGCACGGTCATGTCCAACATGGTGCGGCTCAGGCCCAGCAGCATCGCGGCGCCACCGAGTGCGGCGCGGTCGAACGCGGTGTTCGCCGCGGCGAACCCGTCGTCGCCTCCGACGACGAGCGTGGCGTCGGACGGGGTCCACGTGACCCTGGCCAGGTGACGTGCGCCGTCGACGGAGTCGAGATCGGTGAGCTCGACTCCGGAGGGCTCGACCAGGTGGACCTCGCCGCGGTCAGCGAGCAGGAACACGTCGCACCGCCGCGCGGCGGTGATCGACGGTGTGGCGCCGAAGCCGACCCCGACACGCACGTCACCTGCGGCGATGCGCGGCAGCCACTCCGCCGCGATGCCCGCGGGTGCGGCGTCGCGCAGCAGTCCGACCGCGACTCCCGCGGTCGACGAGACCGGGTCGGGCAGTCCGGCCCGTCCGACCTCGATCAGGAGCGGGACGAGGTCCTCGTCGGTCATGCCGAGACCGTCGCGGTCCTCGGGCACCTGGATCCCGAGCACGCCCATGGCGCCCAGGGCGTCCCACGCGCCGGGCACGGTGCCGTCACCGCCACCGGGCCCTCCACCGGCGAGCTCGGCGTCGGCCCATGCCGCACGGATGTCGTCGGGTCCGCAGGTGTCGGCCAGCAGTCCGCGCACGGCGTCGCGGAACTCGATCTGTTCGTCGCTCAGGGCGAATCTCATGCCTGGTCCCTCACTTGCGCGGCAGGCCGAGCACGCGCTCGGCGACGATGTTGCGTTGGATCTCGTTGGTGCCCGCGTAGATGGGGCCCGACAGGGCGAACTGGTAGCCCTTCATCCAGGGTCCGTCGAGCTCGGCGTCGGGTCCGAGCAGGTCGAGCGCCGCGCGGTGCAGGCGCACGTCGAGCTCGGACCAGAAGATCTTGTTGTACGACGACCTCGCGCCGGGCGACCGACCCTCGACGATGCCGGACACGTCGCTGAGCGTGTACAGCGCGTAGGCCTCGGCATCGATCCAGGCGTCGGTCACGGCATCGGCCATCGCGTCGGTCAGCGTGCCGCCGCCGGCGGTCGTGCGGGCCAGGTCGACCAGGCGGGATGCGGTCGCGCGGAACCGGCCGGGCGACCGCAACGTCAGGCCGCGCTCCGACGAGGTGGTCGCCATCGCGACACCCCAGCCTCCGTCGACCGCCCCGAGGATGCCGCCGCGCAGCATGGTCTCGACAGTGCCGTCGTCATCGGGGATGAAGGCATCGTCGAAGAACACTTCGGCGAAGCCCTCGTCGCCGTCGAGACGCCCGAAGCCACGCACCGTCACGCCCTCGGCGTCGAGCGGCACCATGAAGTAGGTCAGACCCTTGTGGCGCTCCGAGTCCGGGTCGGTGCGGAACAGGCCGAACGCGTAGTTGCAGAACGCGCCGCGGGTCGTCCACGTCTTCTGACCCGAGAGCCGCCAGCCGCCGGCCTCGTCGTCACGTGTCGCCTTCGAGCGCACACCCGCGAGGTCGGAGCCGGCGTTCGGCTCGGACCAGCCCTGGCACCACAGGTCGACCGCGGCGGACATGCGCGGCAGGTAGTGGTCCTGCTGCGCCGGTGTCCCGAACTCGAAGATCGTGGGGGCGAGCAGGAAGATGCCGTTCTGCGTGACCCGCTGGGGGGCACCCACGCGGTAGTACTCCTCCTCGAAGATCAGCCACTCCCACAGCGAGGCGTCTCGCCCGCCGTAGGCCTCGGGCCACGACACGACCGCCCAACGGTCCGCATGGAGCTTCCGCTCCCACTCGAGGTGCAGCGCGAAGCCCTCGGAGGTGTCGCCCGAGGGCAGACCCGGGCCGGGCACGTTCGCTTCGAGCCAGGTGCGCGCCTCGTGGCGGAAGGCATCCTCGGACTCGCTCCAGGTCAGATCCACGACCTGTTCTCCCTTGGTTGCGGACAGATCCCCATCAGTCTGCCGCGTGACCTGACGGGTCGTCAGATCCTCGGCGTGGCTCAGACCAGGGCACGCCCGTGACGCCGTCGCCGCCGGAAGTCGGCGAGGTACGCGTTGAAGGGGAACTTCCTGGCCGGCGCCGGCAGGATCCGGTTGACCCGTCCGAGACCAGCGAGCACCCGGTCGAACCGACGCTGCTGGGCTGCGTTCCAATCGAAGTGCATCTCGTCGCGGAAGCGCTGCGGGAGGAACCCGATGGTGAAGAACCGGTGCTGCGGACCCATCACCCGGTGGACGGGTGCCGCGAGGAAGCTCATGTCGGTCAGCGTGGTCAGGTAGGTGCGGACGGCGTCGTCGATCGACACCCGCTCGAGCCCCTCGTCCCAGTACCGCTCGAACGCGTCGCGGTCGACGGGCCAGCGGTCCGCCTTCACCTGGAGCGTCGAGCCCAGCCGGTGGCCGAGCTCGTAGATGCCGTGCTCGCCACGGAACTCGATGTCCGGGTACATGGCGCGGTGCACGTCCTCGAGGCCCCGGTACAGACATGCGGCGACCCACAGCTGCAGCTCGGGGTCGAACGCGTCATAGGCCACGGGACTCGAGGCGGTCGATCGGACCTGGCGATGCGACCCGTTCACCGCATGGCGGTAGGCACGCCGTTCGGCATCGGTGCCCCACGTCGCGACCGCCAGGTACGTGAAGGTCGTCCGGGCCCGCTTGATCGGGTGCAGCGTCGCCTTGCCGGAGTCGACCGTGCTCTCGACCACGCCGCGACCGACCTCGGGCCACGACAGCTGCATGACCACGTTCGCGGTGCCGGCGGCGAGTGCCACACCGCTCACCACGTCGTCGACCGAGCGCGGCCGCAGGACCGACACCTCAGTCGACGCCCGCTGCGGTGTCGCGCTCGCGCAGCACGGCCTTGAGCACCTTGCCGCCCGCGTTGCGCGGCAGCTCGTCGTACACCACGACGTCCTTGGGCCGCTTGAAGTGGGCGAGTCGACCGTCGAGCCACGAGGCGAGCCCGTCGGCGTCGAGCGAGGCACCCGGTGCGAGCACGACCGCGGCGACGGGCACCTCGCCCCACTTGTCGTGGGAGCGGCCGTACACGGCGACGTCGAGCACCGCGTCGTGACCGAAGACGACGTTCTCGACCTCGGCGCAGTACACGTTCTCTCCGCCGGAGATGATCATGTCCTTCTTGCGGTCGACCACCCAGATGAACCCCTCGGCATCCGCCCGGACCAGGTCACCGGAGTGGAACCAACCGCCCTCGAACGCCTCGGCGGTCTCGACCGGCTTGCGCCAGTAGCCCTGCATCAGGTTCGGCCCCAGGTAGACGATCTCGCCGACCTCTCCCGGCGCGACGTCGTTCATGTCGTCGTCGACGATCCGGCTGCGCATCGTCGGGATCGGGCGGCCGACGGAGCCGAGCTTGCGGATCGAGTCCTCGCCTCGCAGCACGCACGTGATCGGCGACATCTCGGTCTGGCCGAACACCGCCACGTTGACCGCGTCGGGGAAGCACTCGGCCATGTCGCGCAGCAGCGTCTCGGACGCGGGCGCGGCGCCCCAGCTGATCACGCGCAGCGCGAGGTCGCGCTCGCGCACACCCGGCTCCGCGCAGATCGCCTGCCACTGCGTGGGCACGTTGAACACGACGGTGGCACGTTCGCGTTCCCAGGCGTCGATCGTGTCGGCGGCGTCGAAGGCCCCCAGGGGGTGGATGACCGTGGGGAGACCCAGCACCAGGTTGGGCGCGACCGAGCCGAGCCCGGCGATGTGGAACAGCGGTGCGGTCAGGAAGGCGATGTCGGACTCGTCGACGATCCCCATGGCACGGATGCAGGCCACCGCCTGGGCGAACAGGTTGACATGGTCGAGCATCGCCCCCTTGGGCCGGCCCGTCGTGCCCGAGGTGTACATGATCAGCGCGGGTGTCTGCTCCGGGACGTCCGGTGCGACGAAGTCGCCGATCGGTTCGCCCGCCAGTGCCTCGACGGTCGACCGCTCGCCGGAGGGATCGGCGCCGAGCACGATGACCTGGCTGAGTCGGTCGGTGATCGTGGCGACGGCATCGACCAGCGGGACGAGCAGGTCCTCGACCACGATCACGTCGGCATCGGCGTCGTCGACGATGTAGGCGATCTCGCCCGGGGCCAGGCGCATGTTCACCGGCACCGCCATCGCACCGAGGGTGTTGATCGCCAGCACGGTCTCGATGACCTCGGGCGAGTTCAGCGTGAGCACGAGGACCCGATCCCCGAAGCCGACCCCCCGCCGGGCGAGCCCGGCCGCGATCGCGGAGATCCGCTCCTGGGTGCGTGACCAGGTGGTCTCGACACCACGGAAGCGCCACGCGACGCGATCCGGGCGGACCGCGGCGTGCACCGCCACCTGGTTCATCCAGTGGTTGCGGCGGATCGCCGTCGGGATGACCGTGTCGAGCTGGTCCGGCCCCTCGCCCATGGTGAGCACCTCTCGTCGTGGACGGACGATTCGTCGTCCGCTCTATTGGCTGGTTGCCAACAGTAGGCCGCCCGCCACGCCGGACGGGGCCCGTTCGGCCCAAATCCTCGCCCAACGCTCAGTTCCGTTGCCCCTTCAACCGACATCACACAGGTAGCCCCAACGCCCCCACGGACGACCACGACGTGACCAGACCGCCCGCGACGCCGACAGGAAGCGACCCGCCGCGCCCGCTGCGCGCCCGGCCGCAGACCTCCGGCGTGGTGCTCGCGAGCTGGCTGACGCTGCTCGCGGTGGCCGGCATCGTCTGGCCCGACCTGCTCGACGCACTCGGCGTCGAGCTGAGTCCGCTGCAGCAGGGCCGTGCACTGGTGGTGGTCCACGGGTGCATCGCTGCGTTCGGCGCGCACGCCCTGTACCGGTCGGCCGGCTCCTCGAAGGGCCGCGCCCGCACCGCATGGCAGCTCCTGGCCGCCAGCGCGTGCCTGCTCGCCGTGGGCGATGCCGTCTGGCTCGTCGTCGCGTCCACCGATCCCGGACGGGCGACCGAGGGCTTCTGGTACCTCACGCTCTCGCCCGGCGTCCTGCTGATGGCGGTCGCGTTGAGTGCCGTCCCGGGATCCACCGACCGCGTCTCGGTCCGTGTCCGCCGCCTCGACGTGTGCATCGTCGCCGCGGCCACCGTCACGGTCCTGTGGGCCCGACCGGCCCAGGCGCTCATCGCCCAGTTCGGCGAGTCGGTCCGCCACATGTCCTCCGAGCAGTCGACGGTGCTCGGCGGATCGTCGCTGTTCGGCCTGCTCGTCGTGGTGGTCGCGATGGTCGCGCTCGCACGCTGTCGACCGCCCCGGGGCAGCGGACTCCGGACCGCAGCGACGTCGCTGGTCACCATCGGCATGGGCGAGCTGCTGCTCGCCACCGATCCCACCGACAGCTCCGAGGTCGGCGCGCTCAGCGGCGCGCTGCCGCTCGTCGCTGCCGCGCTGCTGGTCGCCACCGCGAGACGACTGGACCCGTCGAGGTCCGCGGACCCGACGTCGGACATCGAGCTCGATCGACCGGACGCGACCCGACACTCAGCGCTGCGGGTGGCGCTCCCGGAGATCGCCACGCTGCTGGCCATCTCGGCGGTCGCGTTGCGGCAGTTCGCGACCGATTCGCTCAACGTGACCGGACTCGTGCTCGGCACCGTCGTCGTGGCGCTGTCGATCGCCCGCCTCGGCCGGCTCGAGTACGAGCAGCGTCAACTGACCCGGTCGTTGCGGACCTCTGCGGAGCACCTCTTCCGCGATGCCAGGCTCGACTCGCTCACCGGCCTCGGCAACCGCCTCGCGCTCGAGGAGGGCCTGCACGAGCAGCTGGCGCGGATGGGTCGTCTCGGGGATCGCCGAGGTCTCGCCGTGTTCTGCCTCGACGTCGACCACTTCAAGCGCATCAACGACGCGCTCGGGCACCACGTCGGCGACGCCCTGCTGGCCGAGATCGCACAACGTCTCCGTGTCGTGTTCGGCGAGCAGGTCTACCGAGTCGGGGGCGACGAGTTCGTCGCCGTCAGGGCGCACTGCGACCTCCGCTCCGCCGAAGCGATCGCCGCGACCGCCGTGCGGGCGGTGCGACGTCCCGTGGTCACCGAGGGCCACGACCTCGCCGCGTCGGCCAGCATCGGACTGACCCACCTCGAGAGCTCGCAGGACGACACCGCCGCACTGGCGCCGATCGCCGAGCGCACGGTGCAGCTCCTCCGTCGAGCCGACCTCGCGCTGTACCGCGCCAAGGAGCTCGGACGGAACCAGTGGGCCGGCTACAGCCCGGACCTGCAGGAGCAGGCCGACCGACACCTCTCGGTCCAGGAGGCGTTGAGCCGAGCGGTCGACCATCAGCAGATGGACGTCTGGCTGCAACCGGTCGCGGACCTCCGCACCGGCGAGGTCGTCGGCGCCCGTGCCCGACTGCGCTGGAACTCCCCCGACTACGGACTCCTGGCGCCCGACGAGTTCCTGCACGAGGCGATCGAGGGCGGCATGCTCGAGACGCTGGACGGGTTGCTGCTGCGATCGATCTCGCAGCTGCTGCCGAACCTGGTCGACGACACCGGCCTCGAGTGGATCTCGACCACGCTGTCGCGCCAGGAGATCGTGCATCCCGGACTCGTCGGCCTCGTCGGGTCGACGATCGGTGTGGGCGACGGTCGCGAGCGACTCCGCATCGAGGTCAGCGAGGACACCATCGTCGACGACACCGCTCGACGCAACGTCGAAGCACTGTCGGCGCTCGGGGTCCACATCAGCGTCGCGAACTTCGGCACGGGTCCGTCCTCGCTGCTCAACCTCGGGCACTACCCCGGCTCGACGATCAAGATCGACCCGTCGTTCACCGAGGGGATCGGTCGTCGACACGAGGACACGGTCATCGTCGCGGCGGTTGCCGGACTCGGTGTCGACCTCGGGCTCGAGCTCGCGGCGGACGGCATCGACGAGGCGTTCCAGTCACGGATGCTCGTCGACCTGGGCTTCACGCTCGGGGAAGGCCGGCTGATCGGCGATCCGCTGTCGGCGTCGGAGTTCGTCGACCGGGACCTCGGACGCTCGAGCATCGACGGCATCGGGGCGGACCCGGAGCCCGGGCCCGCGGGCGCGTCGTTCGCCGCCACGTCATCCGCGCCGAGGTCGGCGAGATGAGCGGCCCCGTGCGATCCCTGCTCCGTCATGGCGCCGCTGCCTTCGAGCTCCGCCCCAACGCCACCATCGTCGCTGCGTTGTCCGCCGCGGTCGTGCCGCTGGTGGTCGCCACGCTGTGGGCGTCGGGGGTCGGTGCCGGGGACTCGAGGCTCGCGGGCATGATCGGTGCGGTGGCCGTCGTCGGTGCCGCTCTGGCGAGCGCCGCGATCGTCACCGCCGCAGCCTCGGACCTGCCTGCTGACCGTCGACGTTCCTGGCAGCTGACGGCGGCGGGACTACTTCTGTACGCGGCGGGTGCCGCGACCTGGTTCCTCACCCTTCGGGGATCCTCGAGCCCCGCGACCACCGGCCCGGGCGATCTCGCCTACCTGGCCGCGATGGTGTGCTTCGCGGCGGCGACGCTGCGCCATCCGTTGATGCGGCCGCGTTCGCGCATGGTGCGCGCCTGCATCGACGCGGCGATCGTCGCGGCGTCGATCACCGTCTGGCTGTGGCTCGCGGCCGGACGCCACCTGTTGCGCGACACCGGCGATCACCTCGGGACGGCCGCGTGCATGCTCTTCCCGGCGGTCGACGTCTTCATCGTGGTGCTCTGCCTCACCGCGTCGGCGCGCCCGAGGATCGAACAGCGCTCCATGACCTCGGGTCTGCTGCTCGCCGCAGCGTTCTCCGGTCTGCTCGTCGGCGACGTGGCGCAGGCCTTCATCCGCAGCTACGGCGCCGACAGCCAGTTCCCGCTCGTGGTCGAAGCCGCCTGGGTCGCCTCGTTCGTCTTCCTCGCGGCGGTGAGCTGGGTCGCCCGGGGCACCTCGAAGGCGGTGCGGGTGCCGTGGGCACGTCAGCAGCTCGCCGTCGTCGTCACCACCGTGCCGGCCCTCTTCGCCGTCATCGCGACGGTGGTGACGGTCACCGACGCGACGCAGCGCGGCAGGGTCGACGCCACGGCGATGCTGGTCCTGATGGCGGTGGTCGCACTCGCACTCGTGCGTCAGTCGCTGACGGTCGCGGACAACATGCGGCTCGGCGATTCCCTGCGCAGCGCGGTCGACGAGCTCGAGCAACAGGCCACCCACGACGCGCTCACCAACCTCCCCAACCGCGCCGGGCTCATCGACCGCATCGACGCCGCGCTGCGTCGCGCCGAACGCGACGGCACGTCGTGTGCGGTGCTGTTCGTCGACCTCGACCACCTCAAGGCGGTGAACGACTCGCTCGGGCACTCAGCGGGCGACGACCTGCTCCGCACCGTCTCGTCGCGCCTGACCGCCCGGGTGGGTGGCGGGGTGACCCGATTCGGTGGCGACGAGTTCGTCGTGTTGCTCGAACGACTGCCCACCGCGTCGACCGCCCTCCGTCTCGGTGTCCAGATCGTCGACGACGCGA
>JAFAFN010000134.1 GCA_023423475.1 Actinomycetes bacterium
CCCGGCTGGTCGCGATCGGCGGTCGTCCGCCCGACCTCGTCAACCCGCCGAAGGGGTGCTCGTTCAGCCCCCGTTGTCCGTACGCACGTGAGCGGTGCCACGAAGAGGTGCCGGAGCTCATCGAGAGCGGCACTCCGGGCCACCAGTTCGCGTGCTTCTACCCCGTGGGCTCCCCCGAGACCGAGGAGATCCGAGTGCAGATCCAGGCCCGTCGACTGATGCAGTCGGCCCCGCCGGAGGCCCTCGGCCGGTCCCGCGCGTCCGAGGAGTCCGGCACGACCGAGGAGAGCAGCTGATGGCCGGTAGCGGAACGGCGCACCTCCGATCGGGCGACGACGTCCTCCTGAGCGTCGAGAACCTCGTGGTCGACTTCCCCGCAGGGCGAGGTCGCAAGGTCTCGGCGGTGAACAACATCTCGTTCGACATCGCCGCTGGAGAGACGCTGGGTCTGGTCGGCGAGTCCGGCTGCGGCAAGTCCACGACCGGCAAGGCGATCATGCAGCTGCCGCGTCCGACACGCGGCTCGGTGACCCTGGACGGCACCGACCTGGCGCAGCTCTCCGGCGAGGCGCTGCGACGCACCCGGCCGAAGCTCCAGATGATCTTCCAGGATCCGATCTCGTCGCTGAACCCGCGCCGCACGGTCGCCCAGATCGTCGAGGAACCGCTGAAGGTCTGGAACATCGGCACCGACGAGGAGCGCAAGGCGAAGGTCGCCGAGGTGCTGGCGTCGGTCGGCATCGACCCGACCGCCGCGGCGGAGCGCAAGCCGCACGAGTTCTCCGGCGGACAGTGCCAGCGCATCTCGATCGCCCGGGCGGTCATCACCGACCCCGAGGTCATCATCTGTGACGAGCCGGTCTCGGCGCTCGACGTGTCGGTGCAGGCACAGATCCTCAACCTGCTCGAGGACATGAAGGAGCGCTACGGGCTGACCCTCGTGTTCGTCGCCCACGACCTCGCCGTGGTCAAGAACGTGTCGGACCGGGTCGCGGTCATGTACCTGGGCAAGATGTGCGAGATCGGCGCACCCGATGCGCTGTACGCCGCGCCGGCGCATCCATACACCCACGCGCTGCTCGCCGCGATCCCCCTGCCGGACCCCGATGCGGCGGTCGACGTGGGTCAGCACCTCGGGGGCGAGCTGCCCTCGCCGATCGACCCGCCGAGCGGCTGTCGGTTCCGCACCCGGTGCGACCGGGCACAGGAGCTCTGCGCCAAGGCCGAGCCCCAGATGCAGAAGGTGAACGACGACCAGTACGTCGCATGCCACTTCCCGTTGGTGCCGGTCGAGAGCCCGGTCGAGGTGTCCTGAGGCACACCTCCGGACCATGCCGGGACCGCGGACCGCGGCGATACCATCTCTCGACGTAGCGCCACCGTGCGCACGGACGAAAGCTGGTTTGGATGACACCCGACTCCCCCCTCGCCCGGACCGCCATCCGGCGCTCTGCCCTGATCGCCGTCCTGTCGGCGGTCGCCGTGCTCGCACTCGCCTGTGGAGGCGACGGCGGTGACGGGGGCGACGGCGGCGGCACCGACGGGGAGCAGTCGCTCGGCACGCCGACGCCCGGCGGCAGCGTGGTGTACGGCCTCGAGGCCGAGACGACCGAGGGCTGGTGCCTGCCCGAGGCCTCGCTCGCCATCAGCGGCATCCAGGTCGCCCGGGCGATCTACGACACGCTGACGATCCCGGACGAGAACGCCGAGTACCAGCCGTTCCTCGCCGAGTCGGTGGAGCCGAACGAGGACGACACCGTCTGGACCATCAAGCTGCGTCCCGACATCACCTTCCACGACGGCACCCCGCTCGATGCCGAGGTCGTGAAGAACAACATCGATGCCTACCGCGGCGTCTACCCGGGTCGCTCCGCACTGCAGTACCAGTTCGTGTTCGCCAACATGGCCGACGTGCGGGTCGTCGACCCGATGACCGTCGAGATCACGACGAAGACCCCGTGGCCGGCGCTGCCCGCCGCGCTGTTCGGCTCCGGACGTGTCGGCATCGTCGCCCAGGCGCAGCTCGACGACCCCGACACCTGCGACTCGAAGCTGATCGGGACGGGGCCGTTCGTGTTCGAGGAGTGGAAGGTCAACGAGTCGCTGACGGCGACGAAGAACCCCGACTACTGGGACACCGACGCGGACGGCCAGCAGCTGCCGTACCTCGACTCGATCGAGTTCCGCCCGATCGAGGACGGCGCGACCCGGACGAACACCCTGCTCAGCAACGAGATCCAGGCGGCGCACATGTCGATGGCCGAGGACATCGAGGTCGTCACCGACGAGGCCGATGGCGGCAAGCTGAACATGATCAGCTCCGGCGACTACGGAGAGGTCGGCTACCAGATGCTGAACACCGCCGTCGCCCCCTTCGACAACAAGCTCGCCCGTGAGGCCGTCGTGAAGGCGATCGACATGGACACCTACAACTCGGTCAGGAACCAGGACCTGATGACCAACGCGAACGGTCCGTTCGCCCCCGGCGAGATCGGACACCTCGACGACACCGGCTACCCCACCTTCGACCTCGAGGCCGCCAAGGACGCCGTGGCGGCCTACGAGGCCGAGACCGGCGAGCCGCTCGAGTTCACCATCACGCTGTCGCCCGACGCGGGCACCGTGTCGAACATGCAGGTCTTCCAGGAGATGTTCGCCAAGGCCGGCATGGAGGTGCAGCTCGAGACCATCCCCCAGGCCGAGCTGATCGACAAGGCGATCGCCAAGGACTTCGAGATGCTCGACTGGCGCAACCATCCGGGCGGCAACCCCGACGGGCAGTTCGACTGGTGGCAGAGCGAGTCGCTGCTGAACTTCAGCTCGATCGACGATCCCGAGATCGACCGTCTGCTGCTCGAGGGGCGCGCCGAGCGCGACGTCACCGAACGTCAGCGCATCTACGGCGAGATCAACCAGCGGTTCGCGACCGAGCTCTACAACCTCTGGATGCAGTGGACCCAGTGGACCGTGGGCACGGCGTCCGACGTGCACGGCGTCATGGGACCTGCGCTGCCCAACGGCGCAGAACCGTTCCCCGGTCTCGCCACGGGTCACTCCGTGGCGGGGCTCTGGGTCGAGCAGTGACCTCTCGTCGGTGAGCGCAGCAGAGCTCGACGTCGCCTCGATCACCGAGGCCATCGCCGCACGTCATCCGGATCGACCGTGCCTGGTCCAGGGCGACCTGGTGCGGAGCTGGTCAGAGGTCGCGGACCGGACCCGACGCTTCGCCGCGGTGCTGCTCGACGCCGGTCTCGGCGCACGTCGTGTGGTCGAGAACCCGTGGAGCTCCGGCCAGGACCACGTCGCGTTGTACCTGTACAACGGGCCGGAGTACCTGGAGTCGATGCTCGGCGCGTGGAAGGCGGGCACCGCGCCGTTCAACGTGAACTACCGCTACGTCGCGGACGAGCTCCACTACCTGCTCGAGGACTCCCGTGCCGCGGCGATCGTGGTGCACGACGCGTTCGCTCCGACGCTCGCAGAGGTGCTGCCGCGGCTGTCGTCGCCACCTGCGCTGATCCTCCAGGTCGCCGATGGCTCGGACCACGAGCTGCTGCCCGGCGCCGTCGACCTCGAGACGGCGCTCGCCGCGGCGGATCCGGACCTGCCCGCCGAGGTCGTCGGCGCCTGGTCGGGCGACGACCTGTACCTCTGCTACACGGGCGGCACCACGGGCATGCCGAAGGGCACCATGTGGCGCCAGGGGGACTTCCTCGTCTCGGCGCTCGGTGTGCGTCGCCGCGACGGCGACGAGTACGCGTCGATCGACGAGGTCGTCGACGACGCCCGCGGCACGGTCAGGGCGCTGCCCGCCCCGCCGCTCATGCACGGTGCGGCCCACTGGAACGCGCTGTCCTGCTGGATCGCCGGCGGTGCGGTCGTGATCCAGAGCGTCGTGGATCGCTTCGACGCCCACGACGTGCTCGACACGATCGAGCGGCACGGTGCGACGTCGTTGCTCCTGGTCGGCGATCCGATGGCGCGGCCCCTGGTCGACGTGCTGGTCGAGGAGCGTGCGGCGGGGCACCGACGGGACCTCTCACGGCTGCGTCATGTGCTCTCGGGGGGCGCCGTGCTGTCCCCCGCGCTCAAGTCCACGCTGCTCGAGCTGCTCCCGGGCGTGACCATCATCGACGTCCTCGGATCGACCGAGTCGGGTCGCCAGGGCGTCGCCCGGCACGGCGCGGGGGACGACACCACGACGGGCTTCGCACCGTCGTCGACCGCGGTCGTGCTCACCGAGGACCTCGACGGACTGCTCGTGGCGGGCTCGGACGAGATTGGGTGGCTCGCCCAGGGCGGTCGGGTCCCGCTCGGGTACCTCGGCGACCCCGACAAGACCGCGGCCACCTTCCCCCGTGTCGACGGGGTGCGGTACGCCGTGCCGGGTGACCGGGCGCGACTCGGCGCGGACGGCCGCATCGAGCTGCGTGGACGTGACTCGGTGTGCATCAACACCGGTGGCGAGAAGGTCTTCGCCGAGGAGGTCGAGACCGCGGTGAAGTCGCATCCTGCGGTGCTCGACGCCGTGGTCTGCGGGCGGCCGTCGCCGCGCTGGGGCGAGGAGGTCGTCGCGGTGGTGCAGCTCAGGCCGGGTGCGGACGTCGACGATGCCGATCTGGTCGCTGCGGCCGCCGAGCACATCGCCCGCTACAAGCTGCCCAGGGCGATCGTGCGGCGGGACCTGGTGGTGCGGGCGCCCTCCGGCAAGGCCGACTACCGGTGGGCCCGCCAGCAGGTCACTCCTTCGACGCCACCGCGTTCGGAGTGACGTTCATCTTCGGTTCGTAGGCCGCGATCTCGACATCGCGCTGCTCACCCGCCTGGGTCACCCGCAGCGTCGTCCGACACGACGTGCACGGCCCGTAGAACGCCTCGGTGACCTCGAGGCGGCACCGCGGGCAGGTGAAGTCGAGCACGTCGGGCTCGCCCTCGTCGGTGGACTGTTCGGCGATCGACGACATCGTCCCAGCATGCCATCTCCCGCGACGGCCACGGTGCCGGACGAGCGATCCAGGTTGTCCACCGCGTCGCGACCGAACTCCCCCGCTCGTCCCCCGCTGCCGGCGCCGTGTCCCCCGCCAATTCACATGGTTGCGGCTCTATCGATCCACAGGCGCAGCTCCGTAGCGTCTCATCCAGCGACACACCGGTCGCCGGACCGCCAGGAGGCACCCATGACGTTCACCCCGATGAGCTTCGACGGCTCCAGGTCGACCACCTCGTTCGACGTGACCCTCGCGGACGGCACCGTCGAGTGCGTCGAGGAGGCGGACGCCTACCAGCAGGAGCAGTCGATGACGACGTTCTTCCGCACCGACGGCACCCGTCAGGCCGTGGACTGCTGGTCGGTGCGCATCGCCAGCTTCCGCACCGACCACATCGTGGCGATCCGTCGGATCGACACCGAGCTCGCCCCCGTGCGTCAGCTGGCGCCAGCCTGAGTCGCACTGGGTGACAGCCTGAGCCGTACGGGGTGTGACGGGCGTCCGATGAACCGGGGTCCCGGCGGCACACGCACTACTGTCGAGCGATGGTCTGCACCGCCCCCGAGGCGATCCGAGCGACCGTTCCACCGCTGTGTCCCAGTGGGCCGTCGACGACGACGTGTCCCCGAACGATCTGATTGAGATGAACGACGACGCGACCCCCGCACCCTCCGAGACCGCCGCCGACGACCCGAGGGTCGTCATCATCGGCGCCGGCCCGGCCGGACTGACCGCTGCCTTCGAGCTGATGAAGGCCGGACACACCTCGACGGTCCTCGAGGCCGACGACATCGTCGGGGGCATCTCCCGCTCGGTCGAGCGCGACGGCTACCGCTTCGACATCGGCGGGCACCGGTTCTTCACGAAGGTCCCCGAGGTCGAGGCGCTCTGGCACGAGATCCTGCCGGACGAGGACTTCCTGATCCGGCCCCGCATGAGCCGGATCTACTACAAGGGCAAGTACTACGACTACCCGATCAAGCCGGTCAACGCGCTGATGAACCTCGGCCCGGTCGAGGCCGTCCGCTGCGTGATCTCGGCGCTCTGGGTGCGGGTTCGTCCCCCGAAGCAGCAGGTGACGCTCGAGGACTACATCGTCGCCAACTACGGTCGCCGGCTCTTCGACCACTTCTTCAAGGTCTACAACGAGAAGGTGTGGGGTGTCCCCGCCTCGGCGCTGTCGGCCGACTGGGGTGCGCAGCGCATCAAGGGCATGTCGATCTTCGACGCGATCTGGGAGCCGATCCGCTCCAAGTTCGCCGGTCGCCGCAAGGGCGGCAAGCAGGTCACGAGCCTGATCGAGGAGTTCCAGTACCCGAAGTACGGCCCCGGCCAGATGTGGGAGGTCTGCACCGACAAGGTCACCGCCGCCGGTACCGAGGTGAAGATGAAGACCCGCGTCGAGCGCATCGAGCACGCGGATGGTCGGGCCACCGCCGTGTTCGCCCGGACCGAGGGCGAGGACCTGGTCCGCTACGAGGCGGACGAGGTCATCTCGTCCATGCCGTTCCCCCACCTGCTCAGGGCGATGGACCCCCAACCGCCCGCCTCGGTGCTCACCGCGGCGAGCGAGCTCGGCTTCCGCGACTTCCTCACCGTGGCACTCGTGGTGCCCGAGGCGGCCGGATTCCCCGACAACTGGATCTACATCCACGCTCCCGAGGTCAAGGTCGGTCGTATCCAGAACTTCGGGCAGTGGTCCCCGTACCTGGTCAAGGACGGCAACACCTGCTTGGGTCTCGAGTACTTCGTCTTCGAGGGCGACGACCTGTGGGACTCCACCGATGAGGAGCTCATCGAGCGTGGCAAGCGTGAGCTCGCCGTGCTCGGACTGGTGGACCCGGCCCAGGTCGAGAAGGGCTACGTCGTGCGTCAGCCCAAGGCGTACCCGGTCTACGACGACGTCTACACCGAGAAGGTCAAGGTGCTCGACGACTGGATCGTCGCGAACACGCCCAACGTGCATCCCGTCGGCCGCAACGGCATGCACAAGTACAACAACCAGGACCACTCGATGCTGACGGCGATGCTCACCGTCGAGAACATCCTCGGCAAGGGCCCGCACGACATCTGGAACGTGAACGTCGACGAGGACTACCACGAGCAGTCGTCGTCCTCGGGTGGCGGCACCGGCCGCGATGCGCCGGTCATGCCCCGCGACGCCGCTCGCTCCGGCTCCCGCCTGGGCTGAGCGCAGCTCGTTCAGCCGATCCGCTCCTCCGGCCACCCCACGGGGCGGCCGCGGCGCGTCAGGTCCCCGGCTGGGCCGTGCCGCGTCCGATCGCCACGAGCTGCGGCGCGAGCCAGTCGGCGAAGCGGCGGGCGAACGCGTCGGTGTAGTGGATGCCGTCGGGCCGGTTGGCGGGGTCCGCGCCATCGGGCTGGGATTCGACCCAGCCCTTCTGGTCCACGAGCACGGCGACACCCGGTCGAAGGGCGACGGCCTCGGCGAGCAGCTCGTTGAGCCGGTCCATGCGGGCCGGGTCGCTCTCCGGGAGCCCCTGGTAGCCCTGATCGATGCCGGGCTCGATGTGCGGCTGGTTGAGCACCACCACGGTCGCGCCGTCCGCACCGAGGGTGTCGATCACCGACAGGAACTCGATGAGCACGTACCGGGCGATGCTCGGATCGGTGAGATCCCGGTAGCGGTCGTCGCCGATCAGACGACGGTCGACGACCTCCCAGATGCCGGAGCCGACCACGGCGACCTCGGGGCGGTAGCCCGCCACCGCGTCGGGCAGGAAGTCGCCCCACTCGCACACCTCGTCGAGCACCCGCAGGTCGCGGAGG
>JAFAFN010000143.1 GCA_023423475.1 Actinomycetes bacterium
ATGCCGAACGAGGTGTCGATGCCCATCACCTCGCCGGTGGAGCGCATCTCGGGCCCGAGCACGGCGTCGACGTCGGGGAAGCGGCTCCAGGGCAGGACCGCCTCCTTCACCGCCACGTGGTCCCCGACGACCTTCTCGCGCAGCAGTCCCTCGGCCCGCAGCTCGTCGAGGGTCGCGCCGCACATCACCCGCGCGGCGACCTTGACCAGCGGCACGCCGGTGGCCTTGGCGACGAAGGGGACCGTGCGGGACGCACGGGGGTTCGCCTCGATGACGAACACCTGGGCACTGCTCGGGTCGTCGCCGGAGCGCTTGACCGCGAACTGCACGTTGATCAGACCGACGACCGCGAGGGACTCGGCGATCCGGCGGGTGTAGTCCTCGATGACCTTGATGGTCGCGTCCGCGAGACCCACGGGCGGGATGACGCAGGCGGAGTCACCCGAGTGCACTCCGGCCTCTTCGACGTGCTCCATGATCCCGCCGATCACGACGTTGCCCGTGTGGTCCCGGATCGCGTCGACGTCGACCTCGGTCGCGTCCTCGAGGAACCGGTCGATCAGCACCGGGCGACTCGCCGAGAGCCCGCCCTCGCGGCCCAGCGAGCCGCTCTCGGTGATCGCCGCCCAGGCGCGGGTGAGGTCATCGACGTCGTAGACGATCTCCATCGCCCGGCCGCCGAGCACGTAACTGGGACGAACCAGCGCCGGGAACCCGATGCGTTCGGTCGTGGCGATCGCCTCGTCGAGCGAGGTGGCCGTCGCACCGGCGGGCTGGGGGATCTCGAGTCGTGCGCACAGCGCGGCCCAGTGGTTGCGGTCCTCGGCCGCGTCGATGCTCGCGGGTGGGGTGCCCAGCACCAGCTCGGGTGGCAGCGCGTCGGCCAGCTTCAGCGGGGTCTGTCCCCCGAGGGACACGATGACGCCCTTGAGCGAGCCACCCCCCTGCTCGGCCGAGCGGCGCTCGGCGTCGATGACGTTCAGGACGCCCTCGGTCGACAACGGCTCGAAGTAGAGCCGGTCCGAGGTGTCGTAGTCGGTCGAGACCGTCTCGGGGTTGCAGTTCACCATGATCGTCTCGAACCCGGCATCGGCCAGCGAGAAGCAGGCGTGCACGCAGCAGTAGTCGAACTCGATGCCCTGTCCGATCCGGTTGGGGCCGGAGCCGAGGATGATCACCTTCTCCTTGGCCGACGGCGCGACCTCGGAGTCGTCCTCGTAGGTGCCGTAGTGGTACGGCGTCTCGGCCTCGAACTCGGCGCCGCAGGTGTCGACGGTCTTGTAGGTGATCTCGACACCGGCAGCGAGGCGCGACGCACGGACCTCGGCCTCGGTCAGCCCCCACAAGTACGCCAGCTGCGAGTCGCCGAAGCCCATGCGCTTGGCCCGACGCCAGTCGCGCGGCTCCATCGAGGCGAGCGCCTCGGCGCCGCGGCCGTGTGCCTCGAGCGCCGAGCGCTCCTCGACGATCGACAGGATCTGGTCGAGGAACCAGGGGTCGATCTTCGTGAGGTCGTGCACCTCTTCGATCGTGAGGCCACGGCGCAGCAGCGACTCGACCTCGAAGATCCGGTCCGGGGTCGCGATCTGCGCCCGGGCCGACAGCGACTCGGTGTCGAGTGCGTCCACCACCGCCTCGGCCGCGTCGCCGTTCAGGCCGCCGCGTCCCTGCTCGAGGGAGCGCATCGCCTTCTGGAGCGACTCGGGGAACGTGCGGCCGATGGCCATGACCTCGCCCACGGACTGCTTCTGGGTCCCCAGACGTGGTTCGGCGCCGGGGAACTTCTCGAAGGCCCATCGGGGCACCTTCGTCACGATGTAGTCGATCGTCGGCTCGAAGCTCGCCGGGGTCTTCTTCGTGATGTCGTTGGGGATCTCGTCCAGGGTGTAGCCGACGGCGAGCTTGGCGGCGATCTTCGCGATCGGGAAGCCCGTCGCCTTCGACGCGAGGGCCGACGAGCGGCTCACCCGCGGGTTCATCTCGATGACGACCTGCTGGCCGTTCTCCGGGTTGACGGCGAACTGCACGTTCGAGCCGCCGGTCTCGACCCCGACACGACGGATCACCTGGAACGCCGTGTCGCGCATCTGCTGGTACTCGACGTCGGTCAGCGTCATCGCCGGCGCCACGGTCATCGAGTCACCGGTGTGCACGCCCATCGGGTCGACGTTCTCGATCGAGCAGATGATCACGCAGTTGTCGGCCCGGTCCCGCATGACCTCGAGCTCGAACTCCTTCCAGCCCGCGATCGACTTCTCGATCAGCACCTCGCCGATCGGGCTGGCCTCGATGCCGCGCTGGACGATGTGCTCGAACTCGGCCTGGGTGCTGGCGATGCCCGTGCCCTTGCCGCCCAGGATGAAGGCGGGTCGGATCACGACGGGCAGACCGAGCTCGCCGAGCACGTGTGCCGCCTCGGTCATGTCGTGGGCGATGCCGGACGCCGGCACGTCGATGCCGATCTCGATCATCGCCTTCTTGAACAGGTCGCGGTCCTCGGCGGTGCGGATCGCCTCGGCGTTGGCGCCGATGAGCTCGGTGTCGTAGCGCTCGAGCACCCCCGACTCATCGAGCTCCATCGCCAGGTTCAGCGCCGTCTGACCGCCGAGGGTCGGCAGCACGGCGTCGGGCCGCTCGGTCTCGATGATGCGCTCGAGCACCTCGGCGACCAGCGGTTCGACATAGGTCGCGTCCGCGAAGTCGGGGTCGGTCATGATCGTCGCCGGGTTCGAGTTGGCGAGGATGACGCGGTAGCCCTCCTCGCGCAGCACCCGGCAGGCCTGGGTGCCCGAGTAGTCGAACTCGCAGGCCTGGCCGATCACGATCGGTCCTGAACCGATGAGGAGGATCGACTCGAGGTCGTCACGGCGAGGCATCAGTTGCTCCTGAGGGGTGCTGGCGGGCGGAAGGTATGAGCGGAGGATGCGCCGCGGTGTGCGACGCTGGAGAGGTGAAGTTCGAATTCGAGCAACGCTGGAACGCCACCGTCGACGACGTGGTCGAGGTCTACCTCGACGAGTCCTTCTGGACGGGTCTGTCGGGTCTGACCACGACGAGTCCGCCAAAGGTCATCGGCGTCGAGCGGTCGAACGACTCGGCGGTGGTCACGCTGCACTGGATCCTGAGCGTGGACCTGCCCAAGGAGGCAGCCCGCTTCATCGATCCCGACGACGTCGCCTGGACCGAGGTGACCACCTGGGACCTGGCGAAGAGCTCGGCGACCGTGGCGTTCACGCCGGACCAGGCAGCCGGCCTGCTGAAGGCGTCGGCCACCGCGGTGCTCCGACAGGACGGCGACGAGGCGGTCCGGTCGATCCGCGGCGAGCTCAAGGTGAGGATCCCGCTCGTCGGCCACAAGGTCGAGCCGGTCATCGTGGACGGCATCGGCGAGCACCTCGAGGAAGAGGCGAGCGCCGTCGCGACGCGACTGGGGAGCTGACCGCTCGGTCAGGAGCTGCCCACTCATGCGCCGTGTGCGTCCATGAGCTCTGCGAAGCGCTCGAAGAGGTAGCGGCTGTCGTGCGGACCAGGGCCCGCTTCGGGATGGTGCTGCACGGCGAACGCGGGGACGTCGGTGCAGCGGAAGCCCTCGACGGTCCCGTCGTTGAGGTTCCGGTGCGTGATCTCGACGTTCGCCACACCGTCGAGATCGATGCAGTAGTTGTGGTTCTGGCTGGTGATCTCGACCTTGCCGGTCGTCAGGTCCCGGACGGGGTGGTTCCCGCCGTGGTGGCCGAAGGGCAGCTTGTAGGTCGTGCCGCCGACGGCGGTCGCGAGCATCTGGTTCCCCATGCAGATGCCGAAGATCGGCACCTCACCGAGCAGCGCCCGCAGGGTCTCGGGCACGTGGTCGACCGCCGCGGGGTCACCGGGGCCGTTCGAG
>JAFAFN010000144.1 GCA_023423475.1 Actinomycetes bacterium
CGGCATCACCAGCGTCTTCAACCTGATGGTGACCCTGGCGCTGCCGGTGCTCGGGGTCATCGCCCTCGTCTTCGCCGGCGGCGCGCACACCGAAGAGGTGCTGGGAGCACTCGGTGGCCTGGTGGCCGTGCTGGTGATGGTCGGCCTGTTCGCCGCGATCCTGCGCAGCGACGACACGGCTCGAAAGGTCGGCGGTCTGCTCGAGCGGATCGCCGGCAGGTTGTACGGCATCATCCACAAGCCGGCGCCGACGGGCATCACCGAGCAGATCGTGAAGTTCCGCGAGTCGACCGTCGACGTCGTCTCGCAGCGGTGGGCGCTGCTGACCGGCACCAACTTCCTTCAGCAGTTCGCCCAGTTCGGCGTGCTCATCGTGGCGTTGCGCATCACCGAGACCGGTGAGAGCACCCAGGTGACCGTCGCCGCTGCGTTCGCCGCCTTCGCGCTGGCACGTCTCGCCGGCTTCATCCCGATCACCCCTGGCGGTCTCGGCACCGTGGACGCCGGCCTGACCGGACTGCTGATCGCCTTCGGTGCGACCAAGAACGATGCGCTCGCCGCGACGCTGCTGTGGCGTGCAGCCAGCTGGGTGCCCCAGGTCCTGATCGGCATGGTCACCTTCCTGATCTGGCGTGCACGCTCGAAGCACATCAAGCAGGAGGCGATCGAGCGCCGCGCCGAAGCCGCGACCTGAGGGCGCACGACCGGCCCGAACACGCGGAACGAGGAGGCCGTGCGGCCTCCCCGTTCGAGTGCTTCCCAGGACTTCCCGCCGACCCAGTCGACGTCGATCCGGTTCGGGGCAGTTGGCCTTCGCCCGGCCATCCGTCGGATCCCCAGATCCGTCTCGGGTGGGGGTGGTTTCGCTACTCGCTCCCCGCTGTCTGAGCGACCAGACGTTGACAGCGGTTCATTGCGGCCCCGGTGTGCTGCTTCGTGTTGCTGCCTCTGTTGTGACAGATCCAGTCGGCCGGTTCAATCGTTCGGGGCCGATTGGGTGAATCCGCCCATCGGCTCGTCGAACGCCGCGGGCGTCGGCCCCACCATCGCCCGGGATGCCAGGCGCAGGTAGCGGTCCCGTGGGATCTCGGTGACGCCGAGCGACGCGAGGTGGGGTGTCGACCACTGGACGTCGAGCAGCGGTTCGTGGCCCTCGCGCAGCACCTCGACCAGGTGCACCAGCGCGACCTTCGATGCGTCCTGGGCGTGGTGGAACATCGACTCCCCGGCGAAGAACGAGCCGATGCCGACGCCGTAGAGCCCGCCGACGAGCCGGTCGTCGTCCCAGGCCTCGACGCTGTGGGCCCACCCGAGCTGGTGCAGCCGGGTGTAGGCCTCGACGATGTCCTCGTCGATCCAGCCGTGCTGGCGGTCCGGGTCCGCACAGGCCCGGACGACCGCCTCGAACGCGGTGTCGACGCGCACCTCGTAGCGACGCAACGAGCGACGCAGCGAGCGCGACACCACGAGATCGTCGAGCGGCAGGACCCCGCGGGGATCGGGCGACCACCATCCGATCCCGCGGCGCCGCCGGCGGCCGAGGGGCATGGGGAACAGGCCCGCCCGGTAGGCCGCGAGCAGCGTGCCGGGCTCGAGGTCGCCGCCGATGGCCACCGGGCCCTCGGGGTCCGCCCCCTCGACCGAGGGGAACATCCACGTCGACGGTGGCGGGTCGATCCTCACTGCGGGGATCGTAGGCCCGGACCCCGTCGCCGGAGGTGCCCGTGCCTCGGCGCCGACCCCGGACGCGACGGTGCCCGGCGGGGATCCCGCCGGGCACCGATCGTCGTGGATGTGGCTCGACTACTTGCGGGAGTAGTCGTAGAAGCCCCGGCCGGACTTCCGGCCGAGCTGGCCGGCGGTCACCATGCGACGCAGCGCCGGCACCGCGGCGTAGTTCGGGTCACGGAACTCGTCGTAGAGCGCATCGAGGATGGCCAGCGAGGTGTCCAGACCGACCAGGTCGAGCAGCGCCAGCGGACCCATCGGGAAGTTGCAGCCGCCCTTCATGGCGGTGTCGATGTCCTCGGCCGACGCGGTGCCCGATTCGAGCATGCGCACGGCGTTGTTGAGGTACGGGAAGAGCAGCGCGTTCACGATGAACCCGGCGCGGTCCTTGACCTCGACGGCGTTCTTGCCGCACGCCTCGGCGAAGCCCTTGGCCGCGGCGACGGTCTCGTCCGATGCGGTGAGCGGGGCGATGATCTCGACCAGCGACATGGCGGGCGCCGGGTTGAAGAAGTGCACGCCGAGGACCTTGTCCGGGCGCTGGGTGGCGACGGCCATCTCGATCACGGGCAGCGTCGAGGTGTTCGTGGCGAGGATGGCGTCCTGCTTCACGATGCCGTCCAGCTCGGTGAACAGGGCACGCTTGACCTCGAGGTCCTCGACGACGGACTCGATGACCAGGTCGCAGTCGGCGAGGGCGCCGATGTGGTCGGTGGCCGTGACACGGGCGCGGACCTCGTCCGCGGTCGCCTGCTCGAGCTTGCCGCGCTCGACCTGCTTGGCCAGCGACTTCTCGAGCGACGCCACCATCGCGTCGGCCGTTGCCTGCTTGCGGGAGCGGAGCACCACTTCGAAACCGGACTTCGCCGCAACCTCGGCGATGCCCGATCCCATGATGCCCGACCCCAGGATCCCCACTCGTTCGATCGTCATGGGCGCCGAGGTTACTCAGTGGTAACAAGCGCGCCGCAAGTTGTACGCGGGCGCTTCGGCACGGGCGTGCGCTGGAACCCGCCGGGAGTGCGTAGCGTGGTCGCCGTCGCGGCACACCGCCCGAGCGCCACGGGTCGTGACCGGCTCGAGTCAACACAGACAGGACACCACGATGAACGGAACGCTGGCACTCGTCGGAGGCAGGGAGTTCACCGACGGCTGCAGCTTCGACGTCGGCCTGGCCGACGGCGTCGACGAGGTGCTGCTGATCCCCTCCGCGCTCGCCTACGAGAACCCCGGCGCCGCGATCGAACGCGCCACCGAGTGGTTCGCCGCGCTCGACACCAAGGTCCGAGTGCTCGAGGTGTACCGGCGGGCCGAGGCGCTCGAGCCTGCGGCGGCCGAGATCGCGGCGGCGGCCGAGCTGACCTACGTCGTCGGCGGATCGCCGATGCACCTGCGATCGGTGCTGAAGGACACGCCGCTGCTCGAGGCGCTGGTCGGCGCATGGCGTCGGGGTGCGACGGTCGCCGCCGCGGGCGAGGCCGTGTCGGTGCTCTGCTCGAACATGGTCGACAGCCGTGGCGGGGCCTACACCGTCGGCCTCGACCTGCTGACGACGGTCACCCTGATCCCCAGGTACAACCAGTGGTCGACCGACAAGTGGCACCGCACCGTCGAGCTCGCCCACGCCGGGCTGCCCGTCGTCGGCATCGACGAGGCGACCGCGCTCATCCACACGCCCGAGGGCGAGTGGCGCGTCGAGGGCGCCGGTGACGTCCACGTGTTCCTCGACGGCCGACGCGTCGGCCTGGACGCGCTGCCGCCCGAGCTGAACCCGCTCCTCGCCCGGGACTGACTCCCCGGGACTGGCCGCTGCGGTGCTCGACGAGCACCGCCGGGGAATCAGCCCTTCGGCGTCTCGGTGATCTCGATCGACTCGATCAGGACGACCTTGGTGGGTGACTGGTCCGCGCCGCCGAGCCCGCCGATGGTGTCGACGACGTCCTGACCCTCGACCACCTGGCCGAAGAACGAGTACAGCGGCTGCAGCTGGGCGCCGCCGCCGGGCAGGACCACGAAGAACTGGCTGCCGTTGGTGTTCGGACCGGCGTTCGCCATCGCGAGCGAGTAGTCGGTGTAGGCCGAGGCGTCGGCGGGCAGCTCGTCGTCCAGGGAGTAGCCCAGGTCGTTGTTGCCCCAGGGAGCGCCGTCGCCGTCGCCGGCCTGGATCACGAAGCCGTCCACGATACGGTGGAAGGGCACGCCGTCGTAGTAGCCGTACCGGCTGAGCACGACGAAGTTGTTGACCGTCGACGGCGCGGCCTCGGTGTCGAGGGTCGCGGTGAAGGCGCCTTCGCTGGTGGTGAAGGTCGCCGAGTAGTCCATGTCGGCATCGAGGCAGTCCGGGGGCGCCGAGGCGAAGACCTGGACCCGCTCGGTCGCGCCCTCGGCGGGCGGGCACTCGGTGGCGCTGGTGAGGGTGATGCCAGGCGGCGGTGCCGGCAGCTCGACTGAGCCGGACGCGGCCGTCGTCGAGGTGCTGCTCGATGCGCTCGGGTCGTCGCCTGTCGTCGCGACGTCCTCGTCGTCACCGCCGGTCAGCAGGACGATCCCGACGATGATCACGAGCACGCCGACCACGGCGCCGACGATGCCCAGGGTGCGGTTGCGCTTCCGCTTCGCCTCGACCTCCTGTCGAGCAGTGTTGAGGCGGTCCCGGTGCGCCTTCTGGCGTGCGTGCTTCTCGGAGTTGGTTCCCACGGCGCCGGAGCGTAGCGACTCCGGGTAGGAGAGTGCGTAGCGGCCCCTGGGCAGGGAACGCGGTTGAGGGGCGGCGAGGGGGCGGTGTTACCTTTTCGGCCGTGGCTCTCCTGGTCCAGAAGTTCGGCGGCACCTCCGTCGCCGACCCCGAACGCATCCGAGAGGTCGCCGACCACGTCGCGCGCTGCCGACGCAGGGGCGACTCCGTCGTCCTCGTCGTCTCGGCGATGGGCAAGGAGACCGACGAGCTGCTCCGCCTGGCCGGCGAGGTGTCCGACATCCGTCCCGGCCGTGAGATGGACATGCTGATCACCGCGGGCGAGCGCAAGGCCGTCGCCCTGGTGTCGATGGCCCTCGCGGCGGTGGGCGTCGACTCCGAGAGCTACACCGGGTCGCAGGCCGGGTTCCTGACCGACACGAACCACACGAACGCCAAGATCCTCGAGGTGCGCGCCGATCGCATCCGGGCCGCGGTCGACGCCGGCCGGGTGCCCGTCGTGGCCGGTTCGCAGGGTGTCTCGACCGACAACGACGTCACCTTCCTGGGTCGTGGCGGTTCCGACACGACCGCCGTCGCGCTCGCCAGTGCGCTCGACGCGGACGCCTGTGAGCTCTACACCGACGTGTCGGGGGTGTTCACGACCGACCCGCGGGTGGTCGACACCGCCCGCAAGATGCACCGCATCTCGTTCGACGAGATGCTCGAGATGACCGCGGCCGGCTGTCCGAAGCCGGCGATGCGGTCCGTCGAGTACGCACACCGCCAACGGGTGCCCCTGCACGTGCGCTCCGCGTTCACGTGGGAGGTCGGCACCTGGGTGATCGAGGAGGATCCCGACATGGAACAGGCCGTCATCCGAGCCGTCGTCGCCGACCTGTCCGAGGCGAAGGTGACCGTGGGCGGAGTGCCCGACCGTCCCGGCATCGCCGCGAACCTGTTCCGCCGTCTCGCGGACGCCGACATCAACGTCGACATGATCGTGCAGAACGCCTCCGAGGGCGGGATCACCGACATCTCGTTCACCGTGCCGCACTCCGAGCTGCCCGCGGCGCTCGAGATCTGCCAGGGCAAGGCCGACGACATCGGCGCCGACCACGTCACGTCGGAGCACCGCATCGCCAAGGTCAGCGTCGTCGGTGCCGGCATGAAGTCGAACCCCGGTGTGGCCGCCTCGATGTTCGAGACGCTCGCGAACAACGGGGTCAACATCGAGATGATCTCGACCTCGGCGATCCGCATCTCGTGCATCGTCGCCGAGGACGACGCCGACAAGGCCGTGCAGGTCCTCCACGACGTCTTCGAGCTGGAGCGCACCGAGTTCTGAGTCCGGCCGTTCCCGCCGCAGCTGCGCGTAGGACCGTCGTCCAGCAGCATCCCGACGCGCAGCTGGCGGTCTGCGCGTAGGACCGTCGCTCTGCGACACCCCGACGCGCAGATCGCCGGTCCGCTGGTCAGCCGAAGGACGGCATGTCGGGTAGCTCGAGGCGTCGGAGCGCCTCACCCCGGGCCGCGACCTGGTCGGCGAACTGCGGGTGGGTGAGGATCAGGAACTGATCCGGCCGGGTGAGCGCGTCGATCACGATCTCGGCGACATCGCTCGGGTCCATGCCGGCGTCGACGGTCTCGGCGAGGAACCCGTCGACCATGTCCTGGTCGTCGGTCCGAGGGGCGGTCAGCGCGTCGGGTCGGTTGCGCTCCGAGCTCGTGATGCTCGTACGGATCATGCCCGGGCACAGCGCATGGGCCCGCACGGCCGAGCCCACCGAGCGCAGGTCGCCCTCGAGCGACTCGGTCGCGGCCAGCGCCGCGAACTTCGAGATGCCGTAGGGCCCGGCGAAGGGCGAGCCGAGCAGCCCGGCGATCGACGAGGTGTTCACGACGTGTGCCTCGGCGCCCCGCTCGATCATCCGCGGGACGAACGCCCGGATGCCGTGCAGGATGCCGTAGACGTTGACCCCGAAGGTGAAGTCGTAGTCGGCGGGTGACCGCTCCCAGAGCAGTCCACCGACGAACACCCCGGCGTTGTTCACGAGCAGGTCGACCTGCCCCCACCGTGCGTACACGTCGTCCGCGAACCGTCCGACCGAGTCCGCGTCGGCGACGTCGACGATCGAGGTGACCACCTCGGCCGCAGGTGCGATGTCGGCCGCGAGTCGGAGCGTCTCCTCCAGCGGGGCAGCCTCGACGTCCGCCGCAGCCACCCGCGCGCCCCGTTCGGCGAGTGCGAGCGTCAGCGCTCGTCCGATGCCGCTGCCGGCACCCGTGACGACCGCGACACGACCGTTCCAGTCATCCATGATCCGTCTCCTTCGTCGTCGAGCTCAGGTGCGCGTCGAGGAACCGGCCGATCCCGGCGATGCTCTCGTCGGCCTCGGGCACGATCGACCCGGGGAAGACCTGGAAGACGTGCACCATCTCGGGCCAGATCTGCAGGTCGACCTCGGTCCCGGCCGCGCCGACCCGCCCGGCGAACGACACGGCGTCGTCCAGCAATGGCTCGTCCTCGCCGACGTCGATGCGCAGCGGCGGCAGGCCGGCGAGATCATCGGTGAACAGCGGCGACGCGAGCGGGTTCCGCGCGTCGGTGCCGTCCAGGTAGGCCTCGGCCATGAGCACCAGGTCGTCGGTGCGCAGCACCGGGTCGAAGGTCTCGGTGTCGCGGCACGAGGGCGACGTCTGGGTCAGGTCGACCCAGGGTGAGAGCAGCACGCCCGCGGCGGGCAGGGGCAGACCGGCGTCGCGGATCGACACCAGGGTCGCGGCGACGAGGCCACCGCCCGCGCTGTCACCGGCGAGCGCGAGCCGTTCCGGGGCGATCCCGCGTGCGAGCAGCTCGGCGTAGGCCGCGAGGGCGTCGTCGAGCGCTGCGGGGAACGGGTCCTCGGGAGCGAGGCGGTAGTCGAGCGCGACGACCGCGACGCCGGCGGCGAGGGCCAGGCGTCCGGCGAACTCGCGGTGGCTGGCGAGGGAACCGGTGCAGTAGCCGCCGCCGTGGAAGTAGAGGACCACCCGGTCCCGTGGCACGCCG
>JAFAFN010000158.1 GCA_023423475.1 Actinomycetes bacterium
ATCTTCGACGTCACCCGCGAGAACATGGCGCAGATCGTCGACACGCCGAAGCGCCGCGCCTTCATGAAGGAGATCGGCCACAAGGGCTGGCTCGGCATGACCTGGCCGAAGGAGTACGGCGGTTCCGAGGGTGAGGGTGTCTACGAGTACATCCTCAACGAGGAGCTCGCCGGCCGCGGTGGCCCGCAGATCGGCAAGGGCGTCGGCATCATCGGCAAGACCGTCATCGCCCACGGCTCGGACTTCCTCAAGGACAAGTTCCTGCCGATGATCCTCGAGAACGACGTCGAGTTCGCCGTCGGCTACTCCGAGCCCAACGCCGGCTCCGACGCCGCGTCAATGCGGGTCAAGGGCGTGAAGCACACCACCGAGGACGGCCGAGAGGGCTGGTTGGTCAACGGTCAGAAGACGTGGACGACCTCGGCCCACTTCGCCGACTGGTACTGGTGCGGCGTGCGCACCGACCCCGACAACAAGCACATGGGCATCAGCCTGATGCTGATCCCGATGGACGACCCGGGCATCAGCATCAACGGCATCTGGACCATGGGCGACGAGCGCACCAACGAGGTGTGGCTCGACAACGTGTTCGTGCCCGACGAGTTCGTCGTCGGCGAGGTGAACCACGGGTTCAAGTACATCTCCCAGGCGCTCGACCTCGAGCGATTCACGATGTTCACCTACGCACCGATCAAGCAGCGCCTCGACCTGCTGACCGAGTACGTGCGCGAGACCGTGCGCGACGGCCAGCCGCTCAAGGACGACCCGGTCGTGCGCGCCCGCATGGCGAAGCTGCACACCGACGCCGAGGTCGCCCGCGTCATGGGCCTCAAGTTCGTCGCCGAGGCGGTCAAGGTCGAGAAGCTGGTGCACGAGGGCAAGCCGTACCAGCCGCCGACGCTGCAGGCGTCGGAGTACAAGCTGTTCGCGACCGAGCTGTCCAAGCGCCTCGCTGACGCCTCCATGGACATCGGTGGCCCCGGCACGCAGCTGCGGGTCCGCACCGAGGACGCTCCGATGAAGGGTCGTTCCGAGTCGACCTACCGCTACACCGTGATCGACACGATCGGCGGCGGCGCGTCGGAGATCCAGAAGAACATCATCGCCCGCCGCGGGCTCGGGCTCCCCAAGAACTTCTGACGTGGGCAGCACCCCCGCGCTCCAGGGCATCCGCGTGCTCGACCTGGCCTCGGTCGGGCCGGGTGCGCGCGCCTCGCGCACCCTCGCGGACTACGGCGCCGAGGTCATCAAGGTCGGCGCGGTGCCGCGTGCGGGCGGCGTGCAGATCGTGCCGCCGTACTACGCGTACTCGGGCAACCGCGGCGTGGGTCGTGCGCTGTTCGACCTCAAGGCCGACGCCGGCCGCGAGGCGTTCCTCGCACTCGCGGCGACGGCGGACGTGATCATCGAGTCGTTCCGCCCCGGCGTCGTCGACCGTCTCGGCATCGGATTCGACGCCGTGCGGGCCCTCAACCCCGGCATCGTCTACTGCTCGACCTCGGGCTTCGGTCAGAGCGGTCCTCGCAGCACGTGGGCCGGCCACGACATCAACTACCTCGGTGTCGCCGGCTTCCTCGACTGCACCGGTCGACAGGGCGACGGCCGCCCGGCCCTGCCCGGCGCGACGGTCGCCGACATCGCTGCGGGTGGCATGCAGGCGGCGATGTCGATCATGGCGGCGCTGTTGCGTCGTGCGAGCACGGGCGAGGGCGAGCTGCTCGACGTGTCGATCGCGGACGGCTCGTTCGCGCTGATGTCGCTCTACGTCGACGAGTACCTCGCGACGGGTGTCGAGCCGGGTCCCGGCCACTACATCCTCACCGGTCGGTACGCCTGCTACGACGTCTACGCCTGCTCGGACGAGAAGTTCGTCGCCGTGGGAGCGATCGAGCCGCAGTTCTGGCGCAACCTCGTCGGACTGCTCGGGCTCGACCAGTACGCGGACGCCCAGATGGACGACGCCCTGCAGGACGAGATCCGTGCCGCGATGGCTGCGGTGTTCGCGACCCGTACCCGTGACGAGTGGGTCGCCGAGCTCGGCCCGGCGAACACGTGCGTCACCGAGGTCAACACCGTGGCCGAGGCCGTCGTCGACGAGCAGTACGTCGCTCGTGGCGTGGTCGCCGACGCGGTGCACGTCACCGAGGGACCGTTCCGTCAGTCCGCCCCGATCCTCGCCGGCACCGTCGAGCCCGACGGACCGTACGAGATCCGCGAGGGCACCCTCACCGACACCGCCGGGCTGCTGGCCGCGGTCGGTGTCGACGCAGCAGAGATCGAGCAGCTGCTCGAGTCAGGAGTCATCGCGTGACCGCGACCGGGACAGAGAGCGTCGACCTCCCCGAGGAGGTCACGTCGAAGATCGGCATCTCGCAGTACCCCGAGACCGCCACCTTCGACGCCGAGCAGAGCTACGCCTACAACACGCTCGCCGCGACCCAGAACGGCAACCCGCTCTACTGGGACGAGGCGGTGGCCGCCGAGCTGACCGAGGGCACGATCCTGCCGCCGACGACCTTGTCGCTGTGGATGCGTCCGCACTACTGGGAGCCGGGCGCCGA
>JAFAFN010000271.1 GCA_023423475.1 Actinomycetes bacterium
GCTCCGCCGTCGCCGACTGAGCTCGATCGCCGACCGAACTCCACGTCGACCGAGCGCGATCACCGACTGAGCTCGATCACCGCTGAGCGCGGGAGCCGCTCAGCTGGAGCGCCTGTGACGGATCTCGCTCGGCACCAGTTAATTTAGCTTGGTAAACTAACTTTCATGACTCGCTCCCTCCGCGATGGACGCCCTGCCGCCAGCCGAACCTCCCGGACCGCTGCGGACGTCGACCCCGCCGCACTGGCGGGCGACCTCCGCCTGAGCATCACCCGGCTGGCGCGACGTCTTCGCCAGGCCGCCGACATGGGACTGTCCCCCAGCCTGTTGTCGGCGCTCGCCGTCGTGCACGTGCACGGGCCCCTCACCCTCGGTGCACTCGCCGAGCTCGAGGGGGTCGCGCCGCCGACGGTGACCAAGGTCGTGAACCGGCTCCAGGAGCAGGACCTCGTCGAGCGCATCGTCGACGAGAACGACAAGCGGGTGTGCCGGGTCTCGACCACCGACGCGGGGGAGCAGCTGCTCAGCTCGTCGCGCGACCGCAAGACCGCCTGGTTGACCGAGCGGCTCGCGTCGCTCGACGCCGAGCAGCTCGCCCACCTCGCGGCCGCGGCGATCGTGCTCGAGGAACTCGCCGCATCGGAGCAACGATGACCAGACTCCGACTCGCGACGAGCGAGACCTTCGCCTCGCTGCACGTCCGCAACTTCCGACTCTTCTTCGCCGGACAGGCCGTCTCGCAGATCGGCACGTGGCTGTGCATGGTCGCTCAGACGCTCCTGATCCTCGACCTGACCGGGAGCGGCATCGCGCTGGGACTGCTCGCCGCGGCGCAGTTCGGTCCGGTCCTCCTGCTGGGCGCATGGGCCGGCGTGGTGGCCGACCGCTCCGACAAGCGGCGCCTGCTGCTCATCGTGCAGACCTTGTCGATGCTGCAGAGCTTCGTGCTCGCCGCGCTCGCCTTCTCGGGCTCGCCGCCGATCGTCGCGATCTACGTGGTCGCCGTCGCCGGCGGTGTGCTCACCGCCTTCGACAACCCGACGCGTCGCTCCTTCGTCGTCGAGATGGTTCCGAGGGACCACATCAACAACGCGGTGAGCCTGAACAGCGCGCTGATGACCGGCTCCCGCGTGATCGGCCCGGCGCTCGCCGGTGTGCTCGTCAGCACCGTCGGCTTCGGCTGGACCTTCCTCATCGACGGGCTCTCGTACCTGGCGGTGCTCGCCGGACTGCTGATGATGCGTCCCGGTGAGCTGCACCCCGCGCCCCTGGTGTCGCGGGCCAAGGGGCAGGTGCGCGCCGGACTCCGGTACGCGGCGAGCGTGCCCCAGCTGCTCGTCCCGCTGGTGATGATGGCGGTCATCGGCACCTTCGCCTTCAACTTCCAGGTCGTCTTCCCCGTCTTCGTGATCGACGACCTCGGCGGCAGCGACTCGACCTTCACCCTGCTGTTCTCGGTGCTGAGCCTCGGCTCGCTGGTGGGCGCACTCGCGGTCGCACGTCGTGCCAGCAGCAGCGTCACCAGGGTGGCCACCACCGCGATCGGCTTCGGTGTGTCGATGGCGCTGATGGCCCTCGCACCGAACCAGTCGGTCGCCTTCGTGGTCGGCCCCATCATCGGTGTGGCGAGCATCATGTTCATGACGGCGTCGACCGCACTCGTCCAGACCGAGTCGGCACCCGAGATGCGTGGGCGGGTGCTGGCGCTCCAGGCGATGGTGTTCCTCGGCAGCACCCCGATCGGCGGTCCGATCCTCGGCTGGGTCGCCGAGCACTTCGGCGCACGCTGGGCCCTCGCGCTCGGCGCGCTGGCCTGCGTCGCCGCCGGAGCCTGGGGACTGTCGGTGGTTCGCCGCCGTGGTCTCGATGCTCCCGGCTTGCAGCCCGGCGAGCTGCTCGAGCAGCGCCCGGAGCCGGTGGCCGCCGGGACTGGTGCGCAGTGACGGCGTGTTCCGCCCTGCAGACGAGCACGAGCACTCGAGCGTCTGAGCTCGAGCAGATGACACGGCGGAGGTGACGATGGCTGTCCCAGGTGGTCCCCAGGCATACGGAACGGTGCGGTCCCTCTCGAAGGACCGCACGGTCACCCGCCACAAGTTGGCACCCGGCACGCTGCGGCGCGTCGGCGGGTTCGCCCGTCCGTACCGCCGTCAGCTGATCGTGTTCATCTCGCTCATCCTGATCGAGGCGGGGCTCGGCGCGATGACCCCGCTCGTCTACCGCCAGATCATCGACGTGGGCATCGCGGATCAACGGACCCGACTGGTGGTCGGGCTGGCCGCGGTGCTGGTCGGCCTCGCCGTGGCGGGTGCCGCGATCTCGCTCACGCAGCGCTGGTTCTCAGCACGCATCGGCGAGGGCCTCATCTTCGACCTGCGCACCGCGGTGTTCGACCACGTGCAGCGTCAGCCCGTCGCGTTCTTCACCCGCACCCAGACCGGTTCGCTCGTGTCCCGGCTGAACTCCGACGTGATCGGTGCCCAGCAGGCGTTCACCTCGACGCTGTCGAACGTGATCGGCAGCGCGGCGACGCTGGTCGCGACCCTCGTCGCCATGTTCTTCCTCTCGTGGCAGATCACCGCCATGGCGCTGGTCCTGCTGCCGCTGTTCCTGCTGCCGGCCCGGCGCCTCGCCCCGAAGCTGTCGGCGATCACCCGCGAGCGCTACCAGGTCGACGCGGCGATGGGTCAGACCATGACCGAGCGCTTCAACGTCTCGGGTGCGCTGCTGGTCAAGCTCTTCGGTCGACCTGCCGAGGAGTCGGCCACCTTCGCCCGGCGCGCCGGTCGGGTGCGCGACATCGGGGTGACGACGTCGATGTACTCGACCGTCGTCATGGTCTCGCTCGCGCTCGTCGCGGCGCTGGCGACCGCGCTGGTCTACGGGGTCGGCGGTGTCTTCGTGGTCGAGGGCACGCTCGCGATCGGCACGCTGGTCGCACTGACGGCCTACCTCAACCGGCTCTACGGACCCATCACCGCGCTGTCGAGCGCACAGGTCGACGTCATGACCACCCTCGTCAGCTTCGAGCGGGTCTTCGAGGTGCTCGACCTGCAGCCGGCGATCGACGAGCTGCCCGGCGCGACCCCGCTGCCCGACGGGCCGACCTCGGTCGAGTTCGACACGGTGTCGTTCCGCTACCCCTCGGCGAGCGAGGTGTCCCTCGCCTCGCTCGAGTCGATCGACGCCGACCGCCTCAGCAGCGAACCCGGCGCGATGCTGCTGCGCGACCTCTCGTTCCGGATCGAACCGGGGCAGATGGTCGCCCTCGTGGGACCCTCCGGTGCGGGCAAGACGACCGTCGCCGGTCTGGTCTCACGGCTCTACGACGCGACCGGTGGCACGGTGCGGCTCGCGGGCGACGACGTGCGCACCGCCACGATCGCGTCCGTGCGCGAACGCGTCGGTGTGGTCTCCCAGGACGCGCACCTGTTCCACGACACGCTGCGTTCGAACCTGCTCTACGCACGCCCCGACGCGACCGAGGACGAGTTGGTCGAGGCGCTGCGGGCCGCGCAGGTCTGGGACCTGGTCGCCGAGCTGCCCGACGGACTCGACACCCTGGTCGGGGACCGCGGTCACCGGCTCTCCGGTGGGGAGAAGCAGCGTCTGGCCATCGCCCGCCTGCTGCTCAAGGACCCCTCGGTCGTCGTGCTCGACGAAGCGACCGCGCACCTCGACTCCGAGTCCGAGGCCGCGGTGCAGCGGGCGCTGTCCGCCGCGCTCGAGGGCAGGACCTCGCTGGTGATCGCCCACCGCCTGGCGACGGTGCGCGACGCGGACCTGATCCTCGTGCTCGAGTCGGGTCGGATCGTCGAGCGCGGCACCCACGACCAGCTGCTCGACGCCGGCGGCCTCTACGCCGAACTGGTCCGCACCCAGCTGCTCGACTCGGCCGGAGGCCACGACGAGGTGGTCGGCGCGGTCTTCAGCTGAGCCGGGCGCTTCGGCTGGACCGACCATTCGGCCGGGGTGGCTCAGCCGATCAGCTCGAGGGTGTGCAGGTCCCGGATCGCGTCGCAGAACCGGCTCGACATGGCCAGGAACATGTCGTCGCCACGCTCGGTCGGTTCGCCGTACGCCGCGCCGATGATCCCGATGAGCGGACCCTGCAACATGCCGAAGCGGTAGTCGTCGAAGCACTGCTCCAGGCTGTGGTCCTGCACGCCGTACTCGAGCAGCGCGTCGTGGTAGGTCCGCACGAGGTCGTCCTCGTGGGACCGTCGCAGCTCCGGCTGCAGCCCGGTGCTCAGGAAGTACGCCAGGTCGCGCCCGGGTAGCCCGAGCGTGACCGTCTGCCAGTCGACCGTCGCGACGGGGCGGTCGACGTCGCTGCGGTCACCCGGCGCGAAGAGCAGGTTGTCGAGGCGGTAGTCGCCGTGCAGCGGGGCGAAGCGCTCCTCTCGTGACATCACCCACGTGGGCACCGCGTCGGGCAGTCGGTCGAGCAGCTCGCGGTCCTCGTCGTCGATGCGATCCTGGTAGCGCTCGATGTACCGGTTCGTCGCGTCGCGCAGGACGAGGCCCAGCATGGTCGCGCCGTCACCTGCGACCGGTGCGATCCAGTCGAGCTCGCGCAGCGTCGGATCGCACCACCTGGGGCCGTGCAGGCCCGCCAGGTTGACGACCGCCGCCTCGGCCTCGTCGAGCGAGCAGCCGGCGATCTGGTCGCCCTGCTGGCGTGGCGCGAGGTCCTCCATCAACAGGACGAACTCGTTCCAGTTGGTCGACAGCGCCGAGTGGAAGCAGTGCGGCATCCCGATGTCGACGGTGTCGGCGATGTCGCGGTAGAACGCGACCTCGGTCCGGTAGATGCCGGCGGCGAGGCCGCGCTTGTCGGGGTCACGAGCGGGCAGCTTCACCACGAACGACGCGGGCAGACCGCCGTCGTCGCCGTCGTAGGTCGGCACGACGCGATAGCTGCAGCCCATCTGGCCGGTGCCGACGGGCGAGGTGGTCAGCGAGGACACGCGCACGTCGTGGCCTTCGTGGCGGAGCGCCGAGGTGAGCCACTCGGCATCCACCTGTTCGATCAGGTCGATGACGACCTCGGGGGCCCCACCGTCGGGGTGGACTGCGCTGTCGGGGCGTTCGGGTGCGTCGGTCATGTGGCGATCGCTCCTGGGTTGGCGGGAAGGTGGTCGAAACGTCCTGGGGTGCGGATCGATCGGTAGGCGTCGACGACCGGCTCGAGCTCGGCCGGTGTCGCTCCGTGCAGCACGACGCCGTCCGCGCCGAGGTCGAACTGCGCGGCGACCCGGGCGGCGCACTGCTCGGGTGTGCCCGTCGCTGCGGCGTCGAGCCAGTCCTCGGGGATCAGCGTCGCGACGCGCTGCAGGTCCTCGGTGGTGCCGACCGCATCGATCGCGCCGCTGAAGGACGCGATGAACTCGTCGGCCCGGAAGCGGGCGAGCACCTCGGGGTCCCAGTCGTTCGCGGTGACCAGCACGTCGCCGTAGCCCTGCAGGTAGGTCGCCATCCGACCGACGAGCTTCTTGAGTCGGAGCTCCTCGTCGAGGTGGTCGCCGACGGTCGCGAGCACCGACCACACACGCACCGACGACGGGTCGCGGCCCGCCTGCTCGGCGCCACGGCGCACGGCGGCGACGGCTCGGTCGAGTGCGTGGTCGGTGAAGAAGGTGTGCAGCACGACGCCGTCGACGAGCCCGCCGGCGAACTCGAGCGTGCGCTCGCCGATGGCCGTCAACATGACGGGGATGTCCTCGTCGAACGAGGTATCCAGGCAGAGCATCGGGAAGCGGCCCGCGGGCCCGTCGTGTCCGAGCACGACCTCGCCCTTCCAGAGCCGTCGGTACAGCCCGACCACGTCGGTGAGCTGCGCCATCGTCACCCGCGGCAGACCCATGACGTCGAAGAGCATGTCGAAGCCGCGACCCAGTCCGAGCGAGAAGCGTCCGTCGGTCAGGCGGTGCATGGTCATCGCGAACGTGGCGGTGACCATCGGGTGCCGGGTGTTGTGGTTGGTCGCCGCCGTGGCGATGCCGAGCCGGGAGCTCACCGCGCCGGCCGCGCCGCTGAGGGTCGCCGCCTCCTTGGTGTTGAAGCGCTCCGAGATGAACGCGGTGCCGAGCCCGAGTGCCTCGGCGTCCGCGACCTCGGTCACCAGGTCGCGGGGTGTCCCCGAGTGGCCGGCCAACGTGTAGAAGGCGAGCTCGGTCAGCTGGTCCCCACCGGTGTCCTGGGACGCCGGCACCCCTTGGTCGTGCACTCGACGTCCCCCCTGGTTCGTCGGTCGTGGCCGGACCTTATCGCCGGAACGCCACGTCGCGGTCGTCGGTCGACAGAAGTGTCGACCTCAGGACTGCTGCCCGGTCTGCTGCGTGGCCCGTGGCTCAGGGCCGACCGCCGCCGGGTCCACCGCCTGCACCGCCGCCGGGTCCGCCGCCCGTGCCCGAGGCACTGGACTCGGCGTCGGGGTCGATCCCGAGGACCAGCAGTGCACGTGTGCCGGCCAGCTCGGCGTCGTCGGACGCCGTGGCCTGCGTGCCGTTCTCCTCCGGGTCGCCGCCGGAGATCGAGTCCTCGGCGTTCGTCGTGTCGGGATCGCCCCGGTACGGCGACGAGCGGAAGATCTCGCTGTTGAGATCGTCGTCGAAGAAGATCTGCGAGGTGAGCACCGTGGTGTCGTCGATGTGCACCTTGGTGTGGATGTGCACGGCGCGACCCGTGTACCAACCCGGGTAGTTGGTGATGAACTCGACGATGCCGTCGTCGTTCGCGGTCTGCGAGCCACGCAGGAACGTGGTGCCCTCACCCGCGTCGTCGTCGGTCGCGCCGTCGGTGTAGGCGGAGTAGTCGCCGTCGGTGTCGCAGTGCCAGATCTCGACGACCGCGCCCGGCACGGGTTCGCACGTCTCGTCGACGACCTGGAGCCCGAGGCGCAGCGGGTGCCCGGCGAGGGACTCCCGGATGTCGCGCCGCTCGAGCTGGGTGACCGTGGGATAGGGGCCCTCGGTCTGCTCCGGTGAGAGCAGGCAGGTCCCGAGCGCCGAGAAGTCCGCCGCGGTGAAGACCGTCGTCGCCGGGGTGCCCGACGCGGCTGCGGCGCCCGCCACGGTCGTGGTCGTGGCGTCGGCAGCTGCACCGGCGGTCGAGGTGGTGCTCGACACGGTGGTCGACGTGGAGCTGGAACCGGCCCCCGTGCCGTCGGAGCCCGAGGAGCAGGCGGCCAGCAGCAGTGCGATGGTGGCGCCGCCGCCTGTGCCGAGCGCAGCCCGACGAGAGATCCGACGACTGGGAGAGGGAGAGTGGTGCTCGGGGGCCGGTTCCATGTCGACCATCGAACCACCCGTTGCTGGGAGTTGGCTGAGCACCAGCTGCGGAGCGCCAGAGGATGCGCGAACGACGAAGGGGGTGACCTGGCGAGACAACTGGACTACTATTTGGACACATGTCCAGTTCTGTCGGTTCCGCAACACCGAGCGCCACCGCCTCGAGTGCCTCGACATCGGCCACGGCGCCCGCGCGTGGGACCACCGAGTCGACGCGCCGACACCTGTCCGACAAGCAGGCCCAGACGGTCGACCGGCTCGTCGTCGCGGCGGTCGAGGAGCTGCGCGAGATGGGCTACGACGGGCTCACCGTGCGCAACGTCGCTCGCCGGGCCGGCGTCGCACCTGCGACCGCCTACAACTACTTCACCTCTCGCGACCACCTGGTGGCCGAGGTCTTCTGGCGTCGCCTGAAGGCGCTGCCCGAGACCCGTCTCGACGGTCGCACGGCGACCACCCGCAGGGTGAGCGACACGATGGCCGACATGACCCTGCTGGTCGCGGATGAGCCGGAGCTGGCCACCGCCTGCACGGTGGCGATGCTGGCCAGCGACCCGGATGTGAAGCTCCTGCGTGATCGCATCGGCGGGGAGTGGCATCGTCGCCTCGAGGCCGCACTCGGCGACGCCGCGGACCCGGTCGTGCTGTCCACGCTCGAGTTCGCCGTCTCGGGTGCGCTGCTGCGCGCGGGGATGGGGCACATGGGCTACGACGAGCTGCCCGCCGAGATGGCGCGGGTGGTCGAGTTGGTCGTGAAGTGACCGGGGGAGAGGGACTGTGAGCACGACGAGCGAGGCACCGGGGCGGAGCGCGCCGGAGTACAACCCGTACTCCTACGAGATCCACGAGGACCCGTATCCGACCTACGAGCGCCTGCGTGAAGAGGCGCCGCTGTACCACAACGAGGACATGGGCTTCTGGGCGCTGTCGCGCCACGCCGATGTGATCGAGGGCTTCCGCGACAACGAGCGCCTGTCGAACGCACACGGCGTGTCGCTCGACCCAGCGGCATCGGGACCGCACGCCCACAAGACGATGTCGTTCCTGGCGATGGACCCGCCGATGCACGGCCGCATGCGCGGGCTGGTGTCCAAGGGCTTCACCCCTCGGCGGGTCGCAGCACTCGAGCCGCGCATCCGTAAGATCGCCCGGGAGTACATCGCGTCGATGCTCGAACGCCGCGACGACCTGGACTTCATCTCGGACTTCGCCGGCCGACTCCCCATGGACGTCATCTCCGAGATGATGGGCGTGCCCATCTCGGACCGCGAGGAGCTGCGCCGGTTGTCGGACCTGCTGGTCCACCGCGAGGAGGGCGTCGACGACGTCCCGCCCGAAGGTGTGGCAGCGGCGCTCGAGCTCGTCGTCTACTACACCGACATGCTCGCCCAGCGGAAGGCGACGCCGACCGACGACATCACCTCGGCACTGCTCGCCGCCGAGATCGACGGCGACCGTCTCACCGACGACGAGATCATCGGCTTCCTCTTCCTCATGGTCGTCGCGGGCAACGAGACGACCACCAAGTTGCTCGCGAACGCCTGGTACTGGGGCTGGATGAACCCCGACCAGCGCGACAAGCCCTTCGCCGACCCCGGCCGCATCCCGATGTGGATCGAGGAGACCCTGCGCTACGACACGTCGTCGCAGATGCTCGCCCGCATCGCGACCGAGGACATCGAGCTCTACGACCGGGTCATCCCCGCGGGGGACCGGGTCGTCCTGCTCGTCGGCTCCGCCAACCGCGATCCCCGGGTGTTCGCCGACGCGGACCGCTACGACCTCGATCGCGCCGAGCCGCTGCCGCAGCTCGCCAGCTTCGGCTTCGGCCGCCACTTCTGCCTCGGCGCCTCGTTGGCCCGTCTCGAGGCACGCGTCGCGCTCGAGGAGCTCGTCGCGGCGTTCTCGACCTATGACATCGACCCCGCAGGGTTGGCCCGGGTGCACTCGGTCAACGTCCGCGGCTTCGCGGCGATGCCGACCTCGGTCGTGCCCCGCCCATCGTCCTCGTCCGCCAGAGAGGTGAACTGATGCCCCGCTTCGTCCCCCACCCCGACCGCCGCAGCGCGGTGATCACCGGCGCCTCGTCCGGGATCGGTCGGGCGACCGCCGAGGTGCTCGCTGCGGCGGGCCACCCCGTGGTGCTCGGTGCCCGACGTGTCGACCGCTGCGAGGACACCGCGGCGGCCATCCGCGACGCCGGTGGCGAGGCGATCGCGCTGTCGCTGGACCTCACCGACAACGAGTCGATCGCGGCGTTCGCCCGCGACGCCGAGGCGAAGATGGGCCCGACCGAGATCCTGGTGTCGAACGCCGGCGACGTGCAGCCCATCACCACCGTCGGCGCCTCGCCCGAGGAGTTCACGCGTCAGCTGCAGGTCAACCTGCTCGGCGCCCAGGCACTCGTGCACTCGGTGGTTCCCGCCATGTTCGATCGGGGCCGGGGCGACGTCGTGTTCGTGACGTCCGAGGTGGCGCTCAACCCGCGCACGCACATGGCGGCCTACGTCGCGTCCAAGGCGGGCCTCGAGGGCTTCGCCCATGCCATGGCGATGGAGTGCGAGGGCACCGGGGTGCGGGTCGGGATCGTGCGACCCGGGCCCTCGACCACCGAGCAGGGCACGGGCTGGACCGAGGACGCCGTCAACGAGGTCGTCGCGTCCTGGAGCCACTGGGGGCTGCTGCGCCACAACGGCGCGCTGCGGCCGACCGAGCTCGCCGGCGCCGTGCTGGCGATGGTCTCGGCGCCGAAGGGCACCCGCTACGCGGTGCTCGAGGTGCAACCGGAAGCACCGCTGGTGCGCGATCCGTCCAAGGGGGACTCATGACGAACACCATCCCGCCAGTACCCAGCATCCCGCCCCGACCGATCCCGAAGGTGTCCGGCGACGACGGCGACACCGGCCACCTCGAGGAGCTGCGCGTCGACCCGATCGGCCTGATGCAGCGGGTCCGCGACGAGTGCGGTGACGTGGGCGAGTTCCGCCTCGCCGACAAGGACGTGGTGCTGCTGACCGGAGCCGACGCCAACGAGGTCTTCTTCCGGGCATCCGACGAGGAGCTCGACCAGGCGGCGGCGTACCCGTTCATGACCCCGGTGTTCGGCGAGGGCGTCGTGTTCGACGCGAGCCCCGAGGACCGTCGACGGGCGCTGCACAACCAGTCGCTGCGCGACAAGTTCATGCGCGGCCACGCCGAGACGATCCAGCGAGAGGTCGACCGCATGGTCGCCAACCTCGACGACTCCGGAGAGATCGACCTGCTCGACTTCTTCGCCGAGCTGACGATCTACACGTCCTCGTCGTGCCTCATCGGGCCGAAGTTCCGTGAGGACCTCGACGTGCGCTACTCGCAGGTCTTCCACGGCCTCGAGCAGGGCACCGACGCCCTCGCCTTCGTCGACCCCTACCTCGACATCGAGAGCTTCCGCGTGCGGGACCGGTCGCGTGCGCAGCTGGTCGAGATGATCGACGGGATCCTCGACAAGCGGCGAGCGGCACCGGCACCCGACAAGGACGACATGGACCTCGTGGACGTGCTGCTCTCGATCAAGGACGAGGACGGCAACCCGCAGTTCGACGCCGACATCATCACGGGCATGTTCATCTCGATGATGTTCGCCGGGCACCACACGACCTCGGGCACCGCGGCGTGGACCCTCATCGAGTTGCTGCGGAACCCGGAGCACCTCGACGCCGTCACCGTCGAGCTCGACGAGCTCTACGCCGATGGCTCCGACGTCAGCTACCAGGCGCTGCGCGAGATCCCGTACCTCGAGTCGTCGATCAAGGAGGCGTTGCGCCTCCATCCGCCGCTCATCCTGCTGCTCCGACTGGCGGCGGTGCCCTTCGAGGTCGAGGGCTACACCGTCGATGCCGGCAAGCTCGTCGGCGCGTCGCTCACGGTGTCGAACCGACTGCCAGAAGCCTTCCCCGACCACGACGCGTACGACCCCACGCGCTACCTCGACCCTCGCAACGAGGACACCGAGAACCCGTGGAACTGGATCCCCTTCGGCGCCGGTCGTCACCGCTGCGTCGGTGCCAACTTCGCCATGATGCAGCTCAAGGCGATCTTCTCGGTCCTGCTCCAGGACTGGACCTTCGAGCTCGCCCAGCCCGCCGAGTCCTACCGCAACGACCACTCGAAGATGGTCGTGCAGCTCGAGCAGCCGTGCCGTGTGCGGTACCGCCGCCGGGAGCGTCCGGCGCCCGCGGCCTCATCGGAGACCGTGGACGAGGTCGCCTGATGGGCCTGCGCATCGTGGTCGACATGGACCTGTGCCAGGGCCACGGCGTCTGCGAGTCCGAGGCGCCCGACATCTTCGAGGTCGACCGCGACCGCAAGGTCGAGGTGCTCGAGCAGTCGCCGGGCGACGAGCACCGCAAGAGCCTCGAGCTCGCCGTGAAGTACTGCCCGACGCACGCTCTGTCGCTCGTCGAGGACTGACGCCCGACGCCACGCCGGGCACCGATCTACACACCGAACACCGAACACCACCAGGGGGAACCACGATGACCGCCTACCCGCGCGACGAGATCGAAGCGATGGTCGAGCGTTGGCTCGACGTCAACCGACAGGCCGAGGCCTCGGGGGACTGGCGACTGATGGCCGACTGCTACGCCGAGGACGCCACCTACGGCTGGAACTACGGGCCGAACGTCAACTTCATGGCCGTGGGACGGGACCAGATCAGGGACTGGGCGATCGGGCTCGAGATGGACGGCCTCGACGGCTGGACCTACCCGTACGAGCAGATCCTGATCGACGAGAAGGCCGGTCAGGTGATCGGTCTGTGGCGCCAGGTCGCGGACGCCCGCCGGGAGGACGGCTCGACCTACGAGATCGCCGGCATCGGTGGCAGCTGGTTCAAGTACGGCGGCGACATGGAGTGGGCCTGGCAGCGTGACTGGTTCGACCTGGGCAACGCGGCGTCCCTCTTCTTCGAGATGATGTCGGCGAACGTGCTGTCCGACGGCATGACCGCACGCATGAACCGCTCGCTCGGTCGCGAGCCGGGTCACTACTCGCTGGCGGACACGCCCGTCTCGCTGTGGCCCACCGAGCGATGACGCACGACGCCGTCGACCCCACGGCGCTCGCCGGCCTCGATCGACTGCTGATCGACGGCGAGCTGGTCCCCGCCACAGGTGGTGGCACCTTCGAGACGCTGAACCCGGCGACCGAAGAGGTCCTCGGCGTCGCCGCGGACGGCACCGCCGAGGACATGGACGCCGCCATCGGTGCCGCTCGACGCGCCTTCGACGACGGCGCCTGGGCATCGGATCCGACGTTCCGAGCGCACTGCCTGCGACAGCTGCGAGATGCGCTGCAGGCCCAGGGCGAGCAGCTGCGAGCGCTGACGACCGCCGAGGTCGGGGCGCCCGCGTTCCTCACCTCCGGCCCGCAGTTCGACGCGCCGGTCGAGGACCTCGGCTGGTACGCGGACCTGCTCGACTCCTACGACGGCTGGACCACCGACCTGGGCGAGGCGTCGCCCGTCGGGGTGAAGAGCCAGCGCTACCTCTGGCGCGAGCCGGCGGGTGTGGTCGGCGCGATCACGCCGTGGAACTTCCCGCACCAGATCAACTTCGCCAAGCTCGGCCCTGCGCTCGCCGCGGGCTGCACGGTCGTGCTGAAGCCGGCGCCCGACACGCCGTGGTGCGCGAGCGCCGTGGCGGCGATCGCCGCCGAGCACACCGACATCCCCGCCGGGGTGCTCAACGTCGTCAACAGCTCGGACCACGCGCTCGGGGCGCAGCTCTCGGGTGACCCACGGGTCGACGTGGTGTCGTTCACCGGGTCGACCGCCACCGGGCGGGCGGTCATGCGCACCGCGGCGGAGCACATCACCAAGGTGTTCCTCGAGCTGGGCGGCAAGTCGGCCTTCATCGTGCTCGACGACGCAGATGTCGCCTCGGCGGCCGGGCTCGCCGGGTTCATGGTGAGCACCCACGCCGGACAGGGCTGCGCCATCACCACCCGGCTGCTGGTCCCGCGCTCGAAGCTCGACGACGTCGTCGACGCCGCGGCGGCGACCATGGGCGCGCTCGCCGCGGGCGATCCGTCGCAGCCGGGCACGATCTGCGGACCGGTCATCTCCGCCCGCCAGCGCGAGCGGATCGAGGGCTACCTGCAGCTCGCGAAGGACGAAGGTGCGACCTTCGCCATCGGAGGCGGCCGGTCCCCGAACTTCGAGCGCGGCTACTTCATCGACCCGACGCTCGTCGTGGGACTCGACAACTCCTCCCGGGTCGCCCGCGAGGAGATCTTCGGGCCCGTGCTCACGGTGATCCCCAACGGCGACACCGACGACGCCGTCGCCATCGCGAACGACTCGCCCTACGGCCTGTCCGGCGCGGTCTTCGGTGCCGACGAGGACCGGGCGCTCGACGTCGCCCGGCGCATCCGCACCGGCACGCTCGCGGTCAACGGCGGCGTCTGGTACTCGGCGGACGTGCCCTTCGGCGGGTACAAGCAGTCCGGCATCGGCCGGGAGATGGGCACGCTCGGCTTCGAGGAGTACCTCGAGACCAAGGCCATCGCGATCGGGCGCTGACCGGGCGATGAACGAACGGACGACGAAGGGGGAACACGTGGGGAATCGATTCGAGGGTGCGGTGAGCATCGTCACCGGATCGGCCGGCGGCATCGGCGAGGAGTACGCCCGTTCGCTCGCCGCCGAGGGTGCGGCGGTCGTCGTGGCCGACATCGACGTCGACCGAGCGACCAAGGTCGCCGAGGACATCGTCGCCGGTGGTGGTCGGGCGCTCGGCGTGCGCGTGGATGTGTCCGATCCGGACTCGACACGTGAGATGGCCGCAGCGACCATGGCCGAGTTCGGTCGGATCGACCACCTGGTCAACAACGCGGCGATCTTCGGTGGCATGGAGATCGACCTGCTGCTCACCGTCGACTGGGACTACTACCGGCGATTCATGAGCGTGAACATGGACGGCGCGCTGCTGTGCATCCGGGCGTGCTGGGAGCACATGGCCGCAGGTGGTGGCGGTGCGATCGTCAACCAGTCGTCGACCGCCGCGTGGATGTACGCCAACTACTACGGGCTCGCGAAGTCCGGCATCAACGGCATGACGATCCAGCTCGCCCACGAGCTCGGTGGCTCGAACATCCGCATCAACGCGATCGCGCCGGGCCCGACCGATACCGAGGCGTCGCGCACCGTGGTGCCCGGCTCGATCATGGACGACATCGTCAAGGGCCTCGCCATCAAGCGGCGCGGAACCCCCGAGGACATGGCGAACATGTTGAAGTTCCTGCTCTCGGACGAGTCCAGCTGGATCACCGGGCAGATCTTCAACGTCGACGGCGGTCAGGTCGTCCGAGCATGAGCGGCATCGGAGCGATCGTGCGGCGCGACGGTGGACACGACGAGGGAGGCCGAGCATGAGTGATCTCTCCTCACGTCCCGCGGTCGGGTTCATCGGGCTCGGCAACATCGGTGCGCCGATGGCCAAGCGGCTGCGGGCCTTCCCCGGCGGCCTCGTGGTGTGCGACGCGCTGCCCGCCGCCGTCGAGCCGTTCGTCGCGAAGGGCGCGACCGCAGCGGCGAACGGTGCCGAGGTCGCCGCGCTCGCCTCGGTCATCTGCGTCATGGTGCAGAACGAGGCGCAGGTGCGCTCGGTGCTCGAGGGGCCCGACGGCATCCTCGCCACCGCGCTGCCCGGCACGGTCGTGGCGGTGCATTCGACCATCAGCGCCGAAGGTGCGGTCGCGCTCGCCGAGCTCGCTGCATCGGCGAAGGTCGACCTGGTCGACGCGCCGGTCAGCGGCGGTGCCATCGGTGCACACGAGGGCACGCTCGCGGTGATGGTGGGTGGTGCCGACGACGCAGTCGCTCGCTGCGCCCAGGTCTTCGACCACTTCGGTGGGCTGGTGGCCCACATGGGCCCCGTGGGTGCCGGCACCAGGACGAAGATCGCCCGCAACCTGATCACCTTCGCGAGCTTCGCGGTGGTGGGGGAGGCCCAGCGACTCGCCGAGGCAGCGGATCTCGACCTCGGCAAGCTCGGCGACGTCGTGCGGCACTCCGACCGGATCACCGGAGGGCCGGGCGCGATCATGCTGCGGTCCACCGCCGGTGAGCTGCCGGCCGGCGACGGTCTTCGCAGCATCTTCGAGCACACCGCGACGCTCGGCGGCAAGGACCTGGAGCTCGCGGTCCGCATGGCCGACGAGCTCGGCGTCGACGCGCCGTTCGCCGCGCTCGGTCGGGCGACGCTCGCCGCCGCGCTCGGGCTCGAGCCGTACGAGCCGCCGGCTGCTGCACCACCGACTGCCGTACCACCGACCGTGGAGTCCTGATCCATGACCCGAGTCCGCCAGCTCGAGGAACTGGATCGCGACGAGCTCGCCGTCCTGTGTCGTGAGTACCTGCTCGCCGGCCAGCTCATGGACCGCGCCGGCATGCCGCACCTGATCAGCCGCTACGGCCGCGACGAGATGGGCACGATCGCCATCGAGGAGTGGATGGGCGCGAGCCCGATCTACACCAAGCGCGTGCAGCAGCTGCTCGGGTACTCGGGCGACACGATCGACACGATGTTCAAGGGGCTCCAGCTCGACATCGGCGCGCCGCCGGAGTTCATGGACTTCCGGCTGAAGGTCATCGACGACACCCACGGCGAGTTCTGGCTCGACCACTGCGGCGCACTCATGGACGTCGAGCCGATGGGCGACGACTACGTGCAGACGATGTGCCACACGATCGAGGACCCGACGTTCGACGCGACGGCGATCGCGACGAACCGTCGTGCGAGGATCCGACCGATCCATCGTCCGCCCCGCGCCCCGGCCGACCGCCACCCGCACTGCCACTGGACCGCGACGATCGACGAGACCGTCGAGCCCTTGCCGGATCCCACCGAGGCGGTCGAGATCATGAGGACCCTGCTGGCGGCCTCACCGGTGGCGGAGTTCGAGCCGGCCGGCGAGGGGTGGCAGGACTACTCGGCGCCGATGGACCCGGACCTGCGCCTCGAGAAGTTCTCGAAGTCGGCCCTCGTCGCACTCGCCCGCGAGATCGCGACCCAGTCGCATCTGCTCACCATGTCGCTGACCGCCTCGGTGCGTCGTCGCCACGGTGCGGACGACGCCGTCGAGATCGGCTCGCGCCACTTCGCCGGCAGCGTCGGTCTCACGTCGGAGCGACTGCGTGACGCACTGGGGTTCGACCGCTCCATCGCTGGACTCGCCCAGGTGATCGAGCTGCACCCGGCGTTCCACCCGCGCTCGTACGTGGACGTGGCGGTCGACCTCGACGAGGGCGACGACACGCTGCGGCTCGAGCTGCGGCCCTGCGCGGCGCTCGACGAGCCGGACCAGCACAACTGGCTGACCCTGCTGGTCGCCGGAGCTGACGACGCGATCTCGACGATGGTCCAGGGAGTGGACCTGCACTACCGGGCCGAGCGCATCGACGCATCACCCGGTTCGATCGGATCGTGGCGGGTGTGGCGCGCCGACGAGGCGGCGAAGGAGTCGTCGGACGTCGCGCTGACCCGCTTCTCGACCGGCTCGACCTTCGAGTTCTCCGAGACCCCGGTCCAGCTCGGTCAGCCGGCGGCCAGGAACTCCATCGCCTGATCGATCGTGATCGCGCTCGGCAGGTGGCCGGGTTCGGTCTGCACGACGAGCTCGGCGTCAGGCATCGTCGCGGGCATCTGGGCAGCCGCGCCGGCGGGCACCAAGTCGTCCTCGTCCGAGTGCCAGAGCCGTACGGGCACCCGGACCTCGGACTGCTCGAAGCCCCAGTCGGCGATCTGCAGCTTCGCCTCCCTCGCCGGACCCAGACCGTCGTGCGCGAGCGAGGCCCGGATGCCCACCTGCCACGGATCGTCCGGGTCCAACTCCGCCGAGCGCGCACCGAGCATGGCCGTGTAGCCGGCGGCGACCTCTTCGATCGAGCCGTCCCGATACGCGGCGTACGCCGCTCGTGCCGCGTCGTCGTACGCGTCGAGGAACCGTTCGTCGCAGACCCGCGGCACACCGCTGAGCACCGCGACCCGGTCCACTCGTGCGCCGCCGTACGCCGCGAGCGCGTAGGCGTACGGCGCGCCCGCCGACAAACCCAGCACCCCGACGCGATCCAGACCGAGGTGGTCGAGCAGCTCGGTCGCCCGGGGAGCCCACTGTGCCACCGACGGCATCTGCAC
>JAFAFN010000286.1 GCA_023423475.1 Actinomycetes bacterium
TGATGGTCGTGCTCGTCACCGACGACCCGGTCGAGGTGGCGGTCGACGATCGGCCCAGCACCTCGGCGCCCGGGGCCGAGGTCGAGCTGCCCGAGAACGTGCTGCCGTTCTCGGTCGCCGAGGAGCGGGGAGAGGTCGACGACATCGACTGGGGCGACCGGTGCGACGTCGACGAGGGCGTGCTCGCACTGCCGATGAGCCCACCGCCGGAGTGCTTCGCTCCCTACGAGGGTCCCGGCGGGGGCGACACGGCGGTCGGTGTCACGAACGACTCGGTCAAGGTCGTCGTCTACGTCCCCCAGGAGAACGACCCGATCCTCAGCTTCGTCTACGGACAGATCGGTGCGACCGACACGCCGACGCAGACCTTCGCGACCTACGAGGGCTACAGCGAGCTGCTCGGCCAGTACTTCGAGACCTACGGCCGGACCATCGAGCTCGTCCGCTACGACGCGACGGGCACGATCAACGACGCCGTGGCAGCGACCGCGGACGCCGAGACGATCGCCCGCGACCTGCAGCCCTTCGCGGTGATCGGCGGCCCCTTGCTGACCGAGGCGTTCGCCGAGACGCTCGCCGCGAACAAGACCATGTGCATCTCGTGCACCCCCGGTCAGACCATCGAGTGGTATGAGGAGCAGGGCCCCTACGTCTGGGACCTCCAGAAGAACACCCACCAGAGCACGCTCATGGCGGCGGAGTACGTGGGCAAGCGCCTCGCGGACGGCACGGCCGAGTTCGGCGGCGACGAGGTGGCTGACAAGGACCGGAAGTTCGCGCTGATCTACCTGGCGTCGTCGACGCAGTCCGAGCAGCTCAAGGACGAGTTCCAGGCGATCCTCGCCGATGACTACGGCGTCGAGCTCAGCGAGGTCGTCTCGTTCGTCGACCCGGTGTCCCTCGCCGGTGAAGCCCGAGAGATCATGGCGCGCCTGAAGTCCGAGGGCATCACGACGGTGCTCTACACGGGCGACCCGCTGGCGCCGCAGACGCTGACCGAGAACGCGACCGCGCAGGACTACTTCCCCGAGTGGGTCATCACCGGCTCCGCGCTGGTCGACACGACGATCTTCGCGAGGACCTACGACCAGCAGCAGTGGGCGCACGCGTTCGGTCCGTCGAACCTGTACGCCCGGGTGTCACCGACCGTCGCCGGTTCGGTGTACCTCTACGAGTGGTTCTACGGCGAGAAGCCCCCGGCGAAGGCCAACGCCGCGTTGATCCTGCCGAACCTGCAGTTCCTCTACTCGGTGCTCCAGGGCACGGGGACCGAGCTGACCCACGAGATGTTCCGGGCCGTCATCTTCGCCGCCGACATCATCGACAGCACGCCGATCAGTCCGCAGATCTCGTGGGGTGACCGCGGCATCTGGCCCGGCGAGGACTACGCCGGGGTCGACGACCAGACCGAGGTCTGGTGGGACGCCTCGGCCAGCGGTGAGGACGAGACCGGGAGGTCCGGCAAGGGCATGTGGCGCTACGTCGACGGCGGCGCGCGGTTCCTGCCCGGCGAGTGGCCCGCGGAGCGGCCCGATGTGTTCGTCGAGGAGGGCTCGGTCGACCTGTACACCGACCTGCCCGACGGGATCGTCCTGCCGGACTACGACCCCTTGAAGTAGGGGCTCAGCTCTCGTCGGGGTGGTCCCGCAGGAACTCCTGGAGCTCCTCGGCGAGCTCGTCCCCGCTCGGGAGGTGGTCGAAGCCGAAGGTCGGCGCCGCATCGGGGCCGCCGAGGCCCTGGTCCATCATCTCCTCGAGCTGGGCGACCATCGCCTGGTGCTGGGCGTTCTCGCCGACGAGCTCGTCGAGTCTGATGCGGGTGGCCTTGGCATCGGTCGGCAGCTGGCCGAGCTCGATGTCGAGGCCGGCGATCTCGTCGAGCCCCTCGATGAGCGCCACGCTGGCGGCGGGGTAGGGCATGGACGACACGTAGTGGGGTACCTGCGCCCAGAGGCCGAGCGCGGGGATGCCGTTGGTGTTCGCCGCGACGTCGAGCACCGAGTGGATGCCGCCGGGCACGTCGAGCGTGCCGCGCACGTAGCCGTGCAGGTTGTCGGACAACTCCGCCGACGAGGTCGTGACCGACAGGCTGGTGCTGCGGGTGTGGGCGACCGGTGCGGGGTAGGCGCCGAGCTCGACCACCATGCGGCAGTCGAACGCGAGTGCGAGCTCGATGACGGTCTCGGAGAAGGCGCGCCACTCGAAGTCGGGCTCGGCGCCGACGAGCAGGAGCACGTCGTTGCCCGACCCGTCGACACCCGCCTGCAGCTCGACGGCGGGCCACGACAGATCGGTGATCAGCCCGTTGACCAGCTGCACCACCGGGCGGCGGGCACGGTGGTCGAGCAGCCGGTCCGTGTCGAACTCCGCGATGGTCTCGGCGGAGGTGACGCTCTGCAGCACGGTCATCGCGTTGGCGGCGCCCATGCCCGCATCGATCCAGCCGTCGAGTGCGACGACCATCACGGGATCGGTGAGCTCGGGGTTGTGGAGGACGTCGACGAGCGACCGGTCGTTCATCGGATCTTCGCTCCGGCGAGCTCGGTCTGCGCGGCGAGCTGGTCGAGCATCGCACGGAAGCCGGCGACGGTCTCCTCGGGCACGTCACCCATGGCGCCCCCGGCGTAGCGGGCGTAGACGCCGGCGATGATGCAGGTCAGCTTCCAGTAGCCGAAGGCGACGAAGACGTCGAGGTCCGACAGGTCGCGACCCGACGCCGCGGCGTAGCGCTCCATCAGCTCCTGCTTGCGTGCGAACCCGTCGAGCGCCGTGGGCGACGCCTGGGGCATCACCGCGAGCTCGTCGGGGTCGGCCCAGTAGACGTGCAGCAGGCCGACGTCCGCGAGGGGATCGCCGAGGGTGCAGATCTCCCAGTCGAGCACCGAGACCACCGAGCCGTCGGGACCGATCAGGCAGTTGTCGAGCCGGTAGTCGCCGTGCACGATCGCCGCGCCGATCTGGGTGGGGATGTTCGCGACGAGTCGGTCGTGCACGTCGTGCACGGCCGGGAGCGCGAGTCCGCCGGGGACCTGGTCGTCGGAGCTCTGGAACTGCGTGTACCAGCGCTTGAGCTGCCGTGCGATGTAGTCCTCTTTGCGGCCGAGGTCGCCGAGGCCGACCGCGTCGACGTCGACGGCGTGGATCGCGGCGAGCACGTCGACGATCGACTCACCGATGCGTCGCCTGGCCGCGGGGTCGAACGACGCGGCCTGGGACTCGGAGCGGATGACGGCGCCCTCGACGAAGTCCATCACGTAGAACGGCGCGCCGTTGACCTCGGGGTCCTCGCACAGCCCGCGCACGGTCGGCACCGGGACGTCGGTGGGACCGAGGGCGTCGATGATGCGGAACTCGCGGCGCATGTCGTGGGCGGTGGCGAGCACCTGGCCCAGCGGCGGACGGCGCAGCACCCACCGGCGGCCGAGGTCGTCGCTCACGCCGAAGGTCAGGTTCGAGTGACCGCCGGCGATGAGATCGAACTGCAGCGTGCCCTTCACGTCGTCGATGTGCTGCGCGAACCACTCGGACACCGGTCCGTGGTCGATGCCGTCAACCTGCTGGGTCACTGGTTCCCCCGTCGTCGTGATCGAACCCGACCAACCTAGTGGGCCCGCAGAGCGGGCCGTTCGGCACACCTACACTCGGTCCATGGTCGATGTCACCGATGCCACGTTCCAGACCGCCGTGATCGATCGCTCCGCCACCGTCCCGGTCGTCGTCGACCTGTGGGCCGAGTGGTGCGGACCGTGCAAGACGCTCGGCCCGATCATCGAGCGGGTCGTCGCGGCGACGAACGGCAAGGTCGAGCTCGCCAAGGTCGACGTCGACGCCAATCCCCAGATCGCCCAGGCGTTCCGGGTCCAGTCGATCCCCGCGGTCTTCGCGATCGTCGGTGGTCGACCCGTCGACCAGTTCGTCGGTGCCCTGCCGGAGCACGAGATCGAGGCGTTCGTCGCCAAGCTCGTGCCCGCCGAGGAGCTGAGCGAGGTGCAGCTGCTCGTCGCTGCGGGTGACGAGGCCTCGCTGCGTCGGGCGCTCGAGCTCGAACCCGCCGACGAGCCGGCGATCCTGGCCCTGGCCGAGCTGCTGGCGGGCGACGGACGGGTCGACGACGCGTTGGCCGAGCTCGCCAAGGTCCCGGAGTCGCCGGAGACCCGGCGCATCGCCGCACTGGCCCGCACCGGCCCCTCGGCGCCCGACCAGGTGGGCGACCGTCTCGCCGTTCTGCTCGGTTCGGTGAAGGCCGACGACGCGGCCCGCCAGGAGTTCGTCGACCTGCTCGAGCTCCTGCCTGCGGACGACCCGGCCAAGGCGGACTGGCGACGGAAGCTGACCGCCGAGCTGTTCTGATCGCCCGCATCCAGCAGCGGCGCGGGGACCGGTCCCCGCTGCCGTACCTCCCGGCGCGGACAGCCCGCCGATAGGGTCGAATCCGTTCCCGCATCGCCAGGGCGTCCCGCCGGCGGACCAGGGCACCGCTCCACTTCCCCCTCGTCGCCGACCCCAGGTGGTCGCGCCCCGGGCGTGACGAGGAGCACCGATGCCGACACCGGACGAAGGGCACGGGCCGCCGGGGCACGACACCGGTCGCAGCGCGGACGCACTCGACCAGCTGGTCCGCGGCGCCGACGCACCCCGTCGTGGCATCCCCTCGAGCTTCCACGTCGCCGGCCGGCGGGTCACTCCCGTCACGCTCGCTGCGGGCGTCGTGGTGATCGTCGTGCTCGCGCTGCTGGTCACCCAACGGCGCGCCGCGCCGGCAGACGATCGTCTGCCGATGGCCGACGCGAGCTCGGCGACGAGCCCGTCCGGCGCGTCGACGGCGGTCGAGACCACGTCGACCAGCCCGAACGACACGGGCTCGACCGACACGGACACGGCCACGTCGAGCACCGTCGCTGCCCGGATCCTGGTGCACGTCGCCGGCGCGGTCGCCGAGCCGGGTGTCGTCGAGGTCGCCGGGACCGCTCGGGTGGTCGATGCGGTGCATGCCGCGGGCGGACTCAGGGCGGACGCCGACCCCGACCGGTTGAACCTCGCCGCGCCGCTCACCGACGGGCAGCGGGTCGTCGTTCCGGTCATCGGACAGCAGGTCCCCGTCGAGGCAGCGCCGAGCCCCGCCGGGGGAGCAGGAGGGTCACGACCGGGCGACAGCAGTGGGACCGAAGGCGGTGGAGGCGACGGCGGCGGGACCGTTGGCGCGCCGGTCGACCTCAACACCGCTGACGCGGCACAGCTCGACGAGTTGCCCGGGGTGGGGCCGTCGACCGCTGCCGCGATCATCTCGCACCGCGAGGAGGAAGGGCCCTTCACGTCGGTCGACTCGCTGCTGGACGTCAGAGGCATCGGCGAGGCGAAGCTCGAGGCACTGCGCGACCTGGTGACCGTCGGCGGATGATCGACGAGCTCCCGGTCGTCGGTGCGGTGCTCGGTGTGGCGGTGGCAGCGGCCGTCGGTGTCCCGCTGCCGCAGGGTTGGACGATCGCCCTGCTCGTGGGTGCCCTCGTGGTCCGTCGCCCCGTGCTCGTCGTGGTGGCGCTGGCGCTGCTGGTCGGTGCGCGCGCCGACGCGTCGTTCTCCGCCCTCGAGGAGCCGCTACCCTCCCGGATCGACGCCGAGGCGACGCTCATGTCGGATCCCGCCCCGCGGCGGTTCGGGCTGCAGGCGGTGGTGTCGGTCGACGGTCGTCGCTACCTGGCAGAGGTGCCCACCGACGCGGCGGGTGCAGTGCGTCCGATGCTGACCGGCGAGCGCATCCGGATCGAAGGGCGACCACGCGATCTCGACGGCGCGCCGGTGGGCTGGGTCAGGTCGCGTCATCTCGCAGGTCGACTCTCCGCGACGTCCATCGACGAGGTGGGGCCGGGGCCTCCCTGGTACCGGGTGGCAAACGCCCTGCACCGGACGATCACGGCGGGTGGCGCGACCATGGGTCACGATCGGGGACCGCTCTACACCGGACTCGTGCTGGGTGACGACCGCGAGCAGTCCGAGCTGATGACGTTCCGGTTCCAGGCGGCGGGGCTCACACACCTGCTCGCCGTCTCGGGCCAGAACGTGGCGTTCCTCTTGGCGGTCGCGGCGCCGCTGCTCCGCCGGGTCGGCCCGTCGGCGAAGGTCGCGCTGGCCCTGGGTGTGCTGGTCCTCTTCGTGCTCGTGACCCGCGCCGAACCATCGGTCCTTCGGGCCGCGGTCATGGCCGCGGTCGCGATGGCCGCGGTGAGCTCCGGTCGGGTCACGTCGGGGCTGCGGGTCCTGTGCCTGACTGTGATGGCGGTGCTGCTCGCCGACCCCCTGCTGGTCTGGTCGGTGGGGTTCCAGCTGTCGGTGTGCGCCACCGCAGGGCTGCTGGTGCTGGCCCGGCCGCTCGCGGATCGGATGCCCGGCCCCGATTGGTTGCGTCTTCCGCTCGCCGTCACCCTCGCGGCGCAGCTCACCACGGCACCGTTGCTGCTGTCGCTCGCCGGAGGGCTGCCCTCGATCGCCGTGCTCGCCAACCTGCTCGCCGGTCCCGCAGCGGGCGCGGTGATGATGCTCGGCGTCACCGTCGGGCCGATCGCCGGCCTGCTCCGGGAACCCTGGGCGTCGTGGCTCCAGGTCCCGACCTCGACGATGGTCGCCTGGGTCGAGCTCGTCGCCCGGTGGTGCTCGCGTGCGCCGGCACCGACCCTCGGTCCGCTCGACCTGCTCGTGCTCGTCGCCGCGTCGACGTGGCTGCTCCTGGTACCGCGGCGGATCGCGTCGACCGGGTGGCGTCGGGTGTCGTGCGTCGCTCCGGTGGTGGCGCTGGTCTGGACGCTCTGGCCGGCCGGTCCTCCGGCCGGGACGCACCGGCTGGATGACGGTTCGCTGCTCCGGGTCTCGGAGTGCGGGGTGGTCCTCGAGCTGGTCGCCGAGTGGCCCGACGAGGTGCTCGAGGAGCTGTGGCGCATGGACGTGCGTCGCGCCGACCTGGTCGTCGCCGTCGGAGGGCAGCGCACGAGCGCCGCTGCGCAGCTCATCGGGGAGCAACTGGGCGCGCGGGTGGAGCGCCGCGACGGCGCCGCACCCGGGGAGGCAGCCCCGGGGCCTCGTGTAGCTTGTCGCCGGTGATCCTGGAACTGGGGTCGAAGTACCGCTTCGACGTCACCCACCGAGCGCTCGTGATGGGCATCCTCAACCGGACGCCGGACTCGTTCTTCGACGGTGGTCAGTACTTCGACTTCGACGGGTTCCTCGCCAAGGCCGAATCGCTCGTCGACGACGGCGCGGACTTCCTCGACGTCGGCGGGGTGAAGGCCGGTCCCGGCCCCGAGGTCTCGACCGAGGAGGAGCTCGAGCGCGTGGTCCCCGCGATCGCCGCGCTGCGCGACCGCTTCGACGTGCCGATCTCGGTCGACACCTGGAACCCCACGGTCCTTCGGGCGTCGCTCGAGGCGGGGGCCGACGTCGGCAACGACATCTCGGGCTTCGCGTCGCCCGAGTACCTGCCGATCTGCGCCGAGCTCGGGGCGAGCGTGGTGGCCACCCACATCCGACTCGGTCCCCGGATCCCCGACCCGGAGCCGGTCTACGACGACGTGCTCGTCGACGTCCGTGTCTTCCTCGCCGAGAAGGGCCAGGACGCGCTCGACGCAGGGATCCCGCGGCAGCGCATCATGGTCGACGACGGTCTCGACCTCGGCAAGACCGAGCCCCAGTCGCTCGAACTGCTGCGGACCTCGGACCGCCTCGCCGCCCTGGGGTTCACCGCGTTCCTCTCCGCGTCGAACAAGCGCTTCGTCGGTGAGCTGTTGGGGCTCGAGGTCGACGAACGCCGCATGGCGAGCCATGCCGCCCACGCGCTCGGGATCCGTCTCGGTTGCCGTGTGCTGCGAGCACACGACGTGCGCGGTGCCCGTCGCACGGCGGACGTCGTCGCCGCCCTGCTCGAACGGGCCGAGGCCCCGTCGGCCGTGGCGGGCGAGGCGGCGCCGGCATGAGCGGCCAGGGGTCGCCGGTGCACCTGCTCAAGGGCGGTGACGACGTCCTGCTGGCCAAGGGCGTGAAGGAGCTGATCGACCGCTTGGTCGGCGACGCCGACCGCAACGAGGTGCTCGACGAGTTCCACGGCGACGACTA
>JAFAFN010000376.1 GCA_023423475.1 Actinomycetes bacterium
GTCACGCGGTCTGGCTGGTGGCCGGCTCGCCCGGGATGCGCGGCGCGGGCCGGCTCGCCGCGGCCGCAGCGTTGCGCGGCGGCGCGGGCTACGTGCGCTGCTCGAGCCCCGATGGTGTGCCCGAGTGCCCGACCGAAGCCGTCGTGGTCGAGCTCCCGAGCGATTCATGGGCCGACTCGGTGATCGACGGGGCGGGTCGGTTCGGCAGCCTCGCGATCGGACCAGGGCTGGGGCGTGACGCCGCCGTCGTCGCCGGGATCCGACAGGTCGTGCGCGACGCCCCGGTCGCGGTGGTGGTGGACGGTGACGGCCTGAGCGCCCTCGGCGCCGACGCCGTCTCGATCGTCGCAGGGCGCCGTGCGCCGACGGTCCTCACTCCCCACGACGGGGAGTTCGAGGCGCTCACCGGCGCGCCACCCGACAGCGATCGCGTCGGCGCCGTCCGAGCGCTCGCCGAGGACAGCGGCGCGGTCGTGCTGTTGAAGGGGCCGACCACGATCGTCGCCTCACCCGACGGCACCGTGCAGCTCGTGCGTGCCGGCGACGAACGTCTCGCCACCGCCGGCACCGGTGACGTGCTGACCGGTCTGGTCGCCGCGCATCTCGCGCTCGGCGCGAGTCCCGCGCTGGGCGCGGCTGCCGCCGCACAGCTCCACGGTCTCGCGGCGACGGGAGGGTCGTCGCGCTCCCTGGTCGCCTCGGATCTCCCGGACCTGGTGGCCCTGGCGTGGGACGGACTGCTCGGCGTCGCCGTGCCACCCGTCGCACCGTGGAGGGCCGCCGAGCGTCCCCCGGCGCAATAGCCTCGCCACGATGCCACGACACGCCGCGATCGAGGTCGACCTCGATGCCATCACCGCCAATGCCGCGGCCCTCCGCCGGGTGGCGCCCGACGCCGCCCTCTGCGCGGTGGTGAAGGCCGACGGCTACGGCCACGGCGCGGTGCCAGCTGCCCGGGCGGCGCTGGCGGGTGGGGCGACCTGGCTCGCCGTGGCACTGGTCGAGGAGGGCGAGGAGCTGCGCGCCGCCGGCATCGAGGCGCCGATCCTGGTGCTGTCACAGCCCCACGAGGACTCGATGGCCGACGCCGCGGCCGCACGACTCGTGCCCACGCTCTACTCCGCCGCTGGCATCGCCGCGGCGGAGCGCGCGGCGGTGGGCGGCGAATGGGAGGTCCACCTCAAGATCGACACGGGCATGCACCGGGTCGGCGCGGATCCCGACGACGCCGTCGAGCTCGCCGCCACGATCGTCGAGTCGGACAGCCTCCGACTGGGTGCGGTCTTCACACACCTCGCCTGTGCGGACGAGCCCGGCCATCCGCTGACCGTCGAGCAGCTGTCCAGGTTCGAGACGGTGCTGCAGCAGCTGCACGCCGCAGGGCTCGAACCGGACGCGGTGCACGCGGCCAACTCCGCCGGCCTGCTGGCGCACTCCCGGTCGCACGGCGACATGGTCCGAGCCGGCATCGCGCTCTACGGGATCGACCCGGTCCCGGACTCGGGGCGGGGATCCGAGCTCGTCCCGGCGCTGGCGCTGCGGTCCGAGGTGACCCATGTGCGTCGCATCGACGCGGGTGAGGGCGTCAGCTACGGCATGCGCCACGTGTTCGAGCGTCCGGCGACCGTGGCCGTCGTACCGCTCGGCTACGCGGACGGCGTGCCGCGCCACCTCGGTCTCGTCGGCGGCGAGGTGCTCATCGGCGCTCGGCGGCACCCGATCCGCGGCGTGGTCACGATGGACCAGCTGATCGTCGAGGTGCTCGATGACCCTGCGTCCCCCGGGCACCCGTCGGTGCAGGTCGGCGACGAGGTCGTCCTGATCGGCCGTCAGGGGGACGAGGTGGTCACCGCAGCGGAGTGGGCGCAGCTCACCGACACCATCCCCTACGAGATCGTCTGCGGGTTCAGCGCGCGACTGCCCAGGACCTACGTCGGCGAGCTCGCCGGTCGGGCGTGACCGGCCCGACGGCTCGCTAGGCTCGCATCGATGTCCACTCCAGCCGCGGTCAGGGCGAGCACGCGTTCGGTCGCCGAGACCAGAGCACTCGCCGCCGCACTCGCCGAGCTCGCCCGTCCGTGCGACCTCCTGCTGCTCGTCGGTGACCTCGGTGCCGGCAAGACGGCGTTCACCCAGGGCTTCGGTCACGGACTCGGCGTCGACGAGCAGATCACCAGCCCGACCTTCGCGCTCGTGCAGGGCTACACCGGCCGTCTCGACCTGCACCACCTCGACGTCTACCGCCTCGTGAACATCGACGAGGCCAACGACCTCGGCATCTCGGAGCTGCTCGACGACGACGCCGTCACGCTCATCGAGTGGGGCGACACCATCACCCAGGCCCTGCCGAGGGACTACCTCGAGGTGCGCATCGAGTTCGGCGAGGACGCCGACGACCGTTCCATCCTGCTGACGCCGATCGGCACGAAGTGGCAGGCACGGGTCCGGGCCATGTCGGTGGCGGTCGCGGACTGGACCGACGCAGCGCCGGGAACGGGCGACGACGAGGAAGGCGGACCGGCGTGCTGATCCTCGGCATCGAGTCGGCGACGATCCAGGTGGGGTGTGCGATCGGCGGTCATGAAGGCGTGCTCGCCTCGACGCACTCGGCGAAGGGCAAGCGCCACGCCGAGAACCTCACACCGGCGATCGAGTTCATCTGCTCCCAGGCGCAGGTCGAGCTGTCCGAGATCGGGCTGGTGGCGGTCGACGTGGGCCCGGGGCTCTTCACCGGCATGCGGGTCGGCATCGCGGCGGCCAAGGCCATCGCCTTCGCGTTGCGGGTGCCGATGATCGGGGTGTCCAGCCTCGACCTGCTCGCGTTCCCGGTCCGGTTCAGCCCCCGTCTCATCGTGAGCGCCATCGACGCCCGTCGCGGCGAGATCTACTACGCGTTCTACCGGCAGGTGCCCGGCGGGGTGCAGCGCATCTCGGAGCACGCCGTGGGCTCCGCGGACGACCTCGCCTCGGAGCTGCTCGCCACCGGCGAGGAGGCCCTGCTGGTCGGCGACGGCGCACACCGCTACCGCGAGGCGTTCGACGGTCTGGCCCGTGTCGAGCTCGTCGACCCGGGCAACAGCTATCCGTCGGCCGCCTCGCTGGTGCAGCTCGCCCACGCACAGGCGCTGCGCGAGGACTACCGGCGCATCGACGAGATCGAGCCGGTCTACCTTCGCCGACCCGACGCCGAGATCAACTGGACCACGAGGGACTCCTCGTGATGTCCGCCACCGACGTGCAGACCGTCGGGCACCCCGACGTCGTCATCGCCCCGATGCGGCGCCGCCACCTGCGCGGCGTGCTGGCGATCGAACAGGTCACGAACCACCGGCCGTGGTCGCTGGGGCTCTTCATGGGCGAGCTGCGCATGCCGACGAGCCGCTGCTACGTCGTCGCGCTGGACGCCCATCGTGTGGTCGGCTTCGCGGGGACGATGATCACCGGGGACGAGGGCCACGTCACGAACATCGCGGTGCACCCCGACCAGCACCGTCGCGGCATCGGTGTGCGGATGATGGTCGTGGCGATGCACGAGGCCATCGCCAGGGGCGTCACCGCGATGACCCTCGAGGTGCGCATGACCAACACCGCCGCCCAGGAGCTCTACCGGCGCTTCGGGTTCGTGCCCGGCGGCGTCCGACGGAACTACTACTCCGAGCTGGGCGAGGACGCGCTCATCATGTGGGCCCACGACATCGACACCGACGACTACGCGGCGCGACTCGCGGCGATCGAGGACTCGCTCACGGGCGGGCTCCGGACCGAGGGCCTCGGCGTCACCGGGCCGCTCGGTCGGCGTCGTGACGAACCCGCCCGACGCAGCGATGGGAGCCCGGCATGACCTCGCGATCCGACGACGACGTGATCGACCTCTCCGCAGGGGCGTCGGAGTCGCTCACGGTGCTCGGCATCGAGACCTCGTGCGACGAGACCGCTGCTGCGTGCGTGCGCGACGGGATCGACGTGCTGTCCTCGGTGGTGAGCTCGCAGGTCGA
>JAFAFN010000318.1 GCA_023423475.1 Actinomycetes bacterium
GTTCAGGGCGCCGAGCCGGTCCGGCGAGATGCCGAGCAGCAGCGCACCCTTCTCGTTGCCGGCCGCGGCGCGGGTCGCGAGTCCGAACCGGGTCCACCGGTAGGTCGCGGTCAGCACGAGGGTGACCACGACCACCCCGGCGACCAGCAGCAGTCGGTTCTGGCTCACCGCGGCACCGGCGATGCGCACGGGGCCCTCCGGCAGCACGGGGCGACGCAGCGAGACACCTGCGCCGGCGACGGGGAACCGCAGTCGCACGATCTCCTGCAGGTAGAGCAGCAGGCCGAGCGATGCCACCACCCGGGCCAGCACCGGCGCCCGTCGCAGCGGACGGAAGACCAGGCCGTAGACGACCAGGCCGAGCAGCGCTGCGAGCACGACCGCCACCACCAGCGCACTCGCGAGCGTGGGTCGGGCCAACAGGTGGACCCGGTCCGGCAGACCGATGATCGGCAGGACCAGGTCACCGGTCGCCCGGAACTCGTAGAAGGCGTAGGCGATGTACATGCCCATGGCCGCGTGCGCGAAGTTGACCACGCCGGAGGACCGGTGCACGAGCACCAGGCCGAGCGCGAGCGACGCGACGACCGCTCCACCGCCGAGTCCGGCGAGCAGGTATCCGAGGTGGTCGGCGATCTCGGGCCTCCGGTGAGGGTTCGGTCGGTGGTCGGCGGTCGGTGGTCGGTGGTCGGTGGTCGGTGCGACGGCGGCGGATCAGCCGGCGTAGATGGCGCCGACGTCGATCCAGTCGGTGATCTGCTGGAGCGCGTCGCCCTCTCGCTGGCCGAGGATCTGCTGGGGGGAGCACATCGCGGGCAGACCCTCGAACTGCTCACGGTCGCAGGTGTAGTCGTGGCCCATGAAGCTGGTCGCGTCACGCTGTGCCGCGAGGCTCGAGGTGATCGCCTCCCGGGTGGCGCCGTCCGCGCCCAGGTCGCGCAGCACCGTGTACAGGTTCATGAACGAGCGGAACGACACCGTGCCCGCACCGACGGGGTCGAGACCGTCGGCGTACTGTTCGATCACCGCGTTGTAGAAGGTGACGTCGGGGTCCGGTGACGACGACGAGATCGGGCCCTCGACGTTGAAGATGGTGCCCTCGGTCGCCGCAGCGTCGACCGAGTCGAGGATCGTCGGTGCGGCGCAGGCGCCGACGAAGTACTTCTGGGCGTCCAGGCCGAGGGTCGCGATAGCCTCGAAGCCGGCACGGCATCCCGCATCGGCGGCGAGCACGAAGATCGCATCCGGATCGAAGCTGGCCGCTGCCTGCATGGGTGACCCAAGGTCGGTCGCGACGATCGGGTACGGCACCAGCTGGGTCTCGACGCCGTGTCGTTGCAGGACCGTCTCCGCGTACTCGGCGGCCTGGGTGATCGACCCGAACTCGCCGTAGACGACGGCGACCTTCTTCGCCTTCTGGGTCGTCGCCGCGTGCTCGGCGAACGCGACCGCGGCACCCCAGGTGCCGCCGCTCCACTGGAACGAGTTCGCCGCTTCGACCGACTGGGTGCTGATCGGGATGCCGCCGGCGTACGGGACGTCGTTGTCGGCGAGCACGTCGATGCCGTTGCCGAACACGTCGATGCCGCCGAGCACCACCGCGGCGTCGCCCTCGGCGAAGCGCTGCCCGCAGGCCGTGGAGCCCTCGGCGCTGAACTCGGTGTTGCACACCTCGACCTCGATGGGGCGACCGTCGAGCCCGCCGAGCTGGGTGTTCACGAACTCGACAGCCGCCTGCACCGCCTGGCTGAGCTCGGGATACGAGCCCGCCGGTGTGTTCTCCTGGTTGATCATGCCGATGCGATACGGCTCGCCGTCCGCTGCGACCGGGGCGTCGGGCACCAGGTCCGCGATCGTCGACGCACGGGCGCACTCCTGGAGTGCGTCGCCGGCGCAGTCGGTCGACGCGGTCGTCTCGGCCTTCGTCGGCGACGCCTCGGGTTCGGGCTCGCTGCAGCTGGCCGCGACGGTGGCGAGGACGGTGACGGCAGCGATCGCCATCACTCGGAGCTGGGTGCGAGTCATCGGTTTCCCCCCGGAAAGCTGACGCCGTTCGTCGTCGATCGTCGGTGAACACCGTTCATCGACGTGGACGGCGACCCTACCCGTTCGTGGCGTCGGGGGGCGGCACTTCTTGCGGCGGGACTGCAACCGATGAACACTGTTCACCTGGCCGCCGCGACGGGGCTGCCGGGACGGCGGGTCGGGGTGGGCCGCACGCTCCCGGAAGGGAAGGGGACGAGATGGCGACGCTGACGACGAACCTGTTCCGTGGACAGGGCGAACGCTCCGATCGGCTCGAGGTCGTCGAGGGGCACTGGCCCGACGACGTCGACGGATCGGTCTTCGTCGTGGGACCCGACAAGCGCCAGCCCGGCGGGCACTGGTTCGGTGAACCGGGGCTGCTCGCCCGGATCTCGATGCGACCCGACGGCGCAGGGCGCATCGCGGTGCGCCACCGGCTGATCGACACACCCGTCGCCCGCCTGCGCCGACGCCTCCCGTTCCTGTTCGGTCGGGTCGCGTTCATGGAGCTCTCGCCGTTCGGCGTCTCGAACTTCGCGAACACCAACGTCGAGCCGATCGACGACCGCCTCTTCGTCGGGTACGACGCAGGGCGGCCGATCGAGGTCGACCCGGTGACGATGCGGCACCTCACGCCGGTGGGCTCGAACGGCGAGTGGCTGCAGGCGGCGCCGGGTGTGCTCGAGCCGCTGTGCGCCGTCGCTGCGCACCCCGCGGCCGACCTCGACGACGGCTGCCTGTACTTCCTCAACTACACCCAGATCTCGCCGCCGGGCGTCGCCGCCGAGGCGCATCTGGCGCGGTGGGACCTGGACGGCCCGGTGCGGCGGTGGCGGCTCGAGGGCATGTCGCCGTACGACTCGATCCACGACGTGAAGGTCACCGACCACCACGTCGTCTTCAGCGACCTGCCCTTCGTGGTCGACCCCGAGACCTTCCGCGGCGGGCAGCGCAGCAATCGCAACCAGCAGCACGGCACGCTGTGGATCGTCGCCAAGTCCGACCTGTCCGCCACGGCGCCCGGTGGATCGGTCCGGGTGTGCGAGGTCCGCCTCCCCATGCCGACGGGTCACCTCGGCGTCGATGCCGAGGAGTCCGACGGGCTGCTGCGAGTGATCGCACAGCACATGCCGCTCGCGGATCTGATGATCACCGCGACGAAGGACTCGGTGGTGCACGGCTCGGGCGATCGGGTGCATCCGGATCACGAGGGCCTGATCGCCCTCGCGGTGCAGCCGACGGTGGTCGGCCACCACCTGGTCGACCCGGTCGCCGGTGAGCTCGTCGCGACGGAGCTCGTCATGGATCCCGATCGGGTCTGGGGCGGTGTGCTCGCGACATCGGATCGTCATCGGGCCGGAGCCCGCCGGCGTCAGCGGCAGCTGTGGTTCGCCGGGCTCGGCTTCGACCCGGAGCTCGTCACCGAGGAGTGGTGGCGCCTCTACGGCGATGCGACCGACGGGATCGTCGCGCCGTCCGAGCTGCCGACGACACCACGTCCCGGGACCCTGAGCCGCTTCGACCTGGAGTCGTTGAAGGTCGCCGAGGTCTGGGAGTTCCCGGCAGGCGAGTTCCCGTCCCCGCCGACGTTCGTGCCGCGGGTCGGCTCCGACGAGCCCGACGACGGCTACGTGCTCGTCGTCGTGCACCGCGACGGCACCAAGGAGCTGCAGCTCTTCGACGCCGCCCACCTCGACGACGGACCCGTCGCCCGAGCGACGTCGCCCGGGTTCTCTCCCGCGCTGCTGCTGCACTCGTGTTGGATGCCCGATCGGGTCGGTCCCCGTCGATCGTCCTACCGGGTGTCGCTGCGCAGCGACGTGAGCGGTGCGCTCCGGGCGCTGCCGGGCGTGCTGCGGTCCTTCGTCGACATGGGGCG
>JAFAFN010000384.1 GCA_023423475.1 Actinomycetes bacterium
ACCCACCGGGGCCGATCAGCAACAGGACCGAGATCACCGCCGAGGTGGTCGCGATGCGACGCCCGAACGGTCGGAGCAGTGCGTAGAGCCCGAAGGCGACACCGGCGTGCTGGAGGAAGCCGACCGCTCGCTCGATGTAGAGGTTCGCGCCGAACACGGCATACACCGCCGCGAGCACGTAGAGGGATCCCGGGCCGTACAGGTGCAGGAAGTCACGGTGCGGGAAGCGGCCCTGGAGGATCTGCTCGGGGAAGGCCAGCATGAAGCCCTCCTCCATCGGAGGTCCCTGGTAGCGCAGCAGTCCCCAGACCGGGGCGAGCAGCACGACGCCCACGATGCCCAGCGCGATCAGGTCGCGCAGCTCGGGCCGGAACCGGGTCCGAGTGGCGTCGTCACTCACCTGGTCGGTCGTCGGCACGGCGTGACCCTAGCTCGCCGCACCCGGGGGGCCTGCTCCCGCGAAGGGATGTGCTGTGTCCCGGGAGGGGATGTGCCTCCCCCGGGAAGGGATGTGACAAGGTGAAGCGCCGGGTCCCGCGGGATCCGGGTCCGACTCGCCATCGAAGGAGCAGCACCATCCGGGTCCTGGTCATCATCCCTGCGCTGAACGAGGCCAGCACCCTTCCCTCGGTGCTCGCGTCGCTGCGCGCCGCGGTGCCCGACTGCGACGTGGTGGTCGTCGACGACGGATCCACCGACGCGACCGCAGCGGTGGCCCGCGCCGCCGGCGTGGTCGTGCTGACCCTGCCGTTCAACCTGGGCATCGGTGGCGCCCTGCGGACGGGGTTCCGCTACGCGGTCGAGCAGGGCTACGACGCCGGCGTGCAGCTCGACGCGGACGGCCAGCACGACCCGACGATGATCCCGGTGCTGCTCGACGCCCTCGCGGACGCCGACTTCGTGGTCGGCAGCAGGTTCGCTCGCACCAACGCCTACGAGGTCGGCCGGACCCGACGCGGCGCGATGCACCTGCTCCGCTTCACCATGCGGGTGCTGTCGGGTCGGACCTTCACCGACACCAGCTCGGGGTTCCGTGCGTTCGGTCGTCCGGTGCTCGAGTACTTCGCCCGGAGCTATCCGTCGGAGTACATGGAGTCCGTCGAGGCGCTGCTCGCCGCGAACTACGAGGGCTTCCGCATCGCCGAGGTCCCCGTCGAGATGCACCAGCGCGCCGGTGGCAGCCCCTCCGCGGTCCGCTTCAAGCTGATCTACCACTACGTCCGGGTGATGTTCACCATGGTGACCAGGGCCAGTCGCCGCCGTCCCGACACGATGGTCTCCGAGGGGGCGACGACGTGAGCGCCCGAGGTGTCGCCGCTGCCTGGGCGACCGACCTGCTGGATCAGGCCGAACCCGTGACCGACGGTGCGCTGAGCACCAGGGCGCACATCTTCATCGTCGTGGTCGCGCTGCTGAGCATCGCGTTCATCATCCGTCTGGTGCGCAGCAACCGCCTGCGCAGCAAGTACTCGTTGCTGTGGATCGTCGTGGCGGTCGCGCTGGCCGCCGTGGCGGTGTTCCCCGGCATGCTCGACCGCGTCTCACGTGCCGCGGGCGTGTACTACCCGCCGGCGACCTTCCTGCTGCTCGCGGTCGGGTTCCTGTTCCTGATCGTCGTGCACTTCTCGTGGGAGTTCTCCCGCTCCGAGGAGCGCATCCGCACCCTCGCGGAGGACGTCGCACTGCTCCAGGCGGCGCTCGACGCCGCGGTCGGCGCGCTGCGCGAGGGTCAGGTCCCGCCGGAGCGGCTGCCGACCGCCTCGACCGGTTCGTCCTCGCCGGCTTCGTCGTCGCCAGCCTCGACGTCGGCCGATGCATCTCCGCCCGACTCCCCCGAGCCGGATCCGTCGTCGGCACCGTCCGGTGACGGGACACCGCCATCGGAGCCCACCTCGTCGGGCTGATCGAACACCGCGGTCCAGATCGCCCCGAGGGCGACGGCCGCGGCGAGCACGAGCGTCACCTCGAAGCCGGTGCGGTACCGGGTGATCCCGAACGAGATGAGTGCCGAGAAGGTCGCGATCGCCGGCTGGGACAACAGCGGATAGATCGGGACACGACGTCGTCGCAGGATGACCACCCCGGCGATGCCGAGTCCGACCAGCACGTAGTACGACCACACCGCCTCGCGCATGAGCCGGAACCCGTTGCCCGGCAGTCCGCCCTCTCGGCCCTCGACGTAGCCGTCGAGCACCAGGCTCTGGTCGACCCGGTAGAGGTGCCAGATGCGCGCCACCCGGGCGGCGAGGACCTTGGGCAGCTCCCCGCGGTGCTCCGAGATGTAGTCGAACGCGTACTCCTGGTACACCGGGTCGCGCAGCGACGGATCGGGATCGGTCGGCGGTTCGATGTGCGGCGGCCGCAGGCACTCCTGGGTCCAGTAGCCGATGAGCTCACCGGAGAAGGTCAGGTCGCAGTTGCCGACGGCGAAGGTCTGGCCTGCTCCGGTGGACAGGAAGACCGGCTTCTCGAATCGGCCCAGGTTGTAGATCACCCACGGCGCGAAGCTCAGGATCGGCACGAGTGCGGCCAGCACCAGGTGCCGCAGCCGGGTCCCCCACGACAGCGTGCGACGAGCCAGGATCATCGGCACGACGACCACGGGGAAGACGACCACTGCTTCCGGGCGCACCATGCCGAACGCCGTCAGGGCCGCGGCGATGCCCACCACCGCCCAGTTGGTCGGCCGGTCGAGGTACCGGTACATCCCCCACAACGCGAGTGCGACGCTGAGCACGACGACGGTCTCGACCATCAACATGCCGTCGTTGATCCAGATGTTCGGGTACACCGCCGCCAGGAAACCGGCGATCAGCCCGACACGTGGCCCCGCGAGGCGGCGACCCACGATGGCGATGACGGCGATCGAGATCGTCCCGACGAAGCACATCACGATGCGCTGCGCGAAGTGGCCGTCGATCCCGATCCAGTCCAGCGCGGCGAGCACCACGACGAACCCCGGTGGATGGTCCGCACCGGGACGCTCGATGCCCCCGTGCAGGTAGTAGTCGAACGGGTTCAGGAAGCCCTGCCCGTTCGCGACGAGCTTCGCCTGCATGTGGTACCAGAAGGCGTCGCCCTGGCCGAGCTCGATCCGTGACTGCCGGATCAGCACGAACGCGAGGCGCACCCCCAGCCCGAGGGCGAGGATCGGTGCGAGCAGGACCTTGAAGCGACGGTCCTCGGCCGACCAACGCCCGGCTGTCACGCCCCCGGTCCGGAGATGTCGACGACGGCTGCGGGCCCCGTTGGAGTTGGGCGGGACGGGTCGGGTCGCAGCTCGTAGAGGAACTGGTAGCCGAAGAGCTGGGGACGCAGCGCGACCGCTGCCCGGTCGAGTCGGCCGAGCAGGCCACCGAGTCCGCGTCGGCGGTTCGGCCCACCGCCTCGGGGCGATGCGTCGACGGCGTCCTTGGCGCCGCGATCGGCGACCTCGAGCGGCAGCCCGGTGGCGTCGCGCCGCGACACGGACCAGCCCGACGAGCGGACCAGGCGTTCGAAGCTGCGGCGGGTGAAGAACCGCACGTGGTCCGCGTCGAGGATCCCGCGGCGGTCGTAGTCGAAGCGACCCATGGCGACGCGCAGCCGCGGATACCAGTGCCCGAAGTTCGGCACGCTGACGATCACCGACCCACCCGGTGCGAGCACGGCGTGCAGCTCGTCGAGCAGCCGGTCGGGCCGGCGCACGTGCTCGAGCACGTCGGCGGCGAGCACCACGTCATAAGGACCGTCGAGCCCGTCGGGCAGTCCCTGGTCGAGATCGGCCAGCACGAATCGGTCGACGCGGTCGGTCACCCCCGGCTGCTCGGTGACGTCGACGCCGGTCACCCGGTGACCCTGGCCACGCAGCTCGGCGGCGATGCGACCGTCGGAGCACCCGAGATCGAGGATGTCGACGCCGTCGCGCCGCGACAGCCACGACGACACGATGCGGTGCGAGGAGTCCTCGTCGGTCTTCTCCTCGTAGGCGTCGCTCGCGAAGGCGAGCTCGCCGGTGCCGAAGCCCATCTTGTGCAACCGGTAGCGGATGACTTCGGCGGTGATGTCCTTGGCGTACTTGAGGCCGTTGACGTGGGAGATCTCGTCGCCGTAGTAGGTCGGGATGGGGATCTCGGCGATGCGCTGCCCGGACTCGATGAGCTGCAGGATGATCTGGGTGTCGAAGTCGAAGCCGTCGCTGTTGCGCTCGAAGGGCAGCTGGCGCAGCGCCGCCACCGAGTAGGCGCGGTAGCCGGAGTGCCATTCGGTCAGCTCGACCCCGGCGACGGCGTTCTCGACGGTGGTCAGGATGCGTTTGCCGACGTACTTGTAGAGCGGCATCCCGCCTCGCCGCGCACCACCGGCGTCCATCATCCGGGAGCCGAACACGGCATCGGCTTCGTCCGCGAGGAGCGGCGCGACCATCTCGGGGAGCAGCTCGGGTGCGTACTGGCCGTCGCCGTGCAGCAGGACGATGACGTCGAGGTCGTCGTCGATGGCCGAGCGGTAGCCCCACTTCTGGTTGCCGCCGTAGCCGAGGTTCTGCTCGTGCCGGGTGATCTTCAGCGGGAGGTCCGGCGCCATCTGCTGGTAGCCGACCGCCACGAGGTGCGTCTGGTCCTGGCTGTGGTCGTCGCCCACGATGATCGAGCTGATCGACGGCCGGAAGTCCTCGGGGATGCGGTCCAGCACCTCTGCGAGCGTGGTCGCGGCGTTGTAGGCCACCACGAGGATGCCGATTCGCTTGGTCGTCAAGGGGCCTCCGCCGTCGGCGAGCCGTCCGGCTCGGGGGGACCTGCCGGTGAACGCATCGTGCACGCCGGCAAGCGCGGGTGCGAGGCTACCGCGCGCCTACGATCCACCGCATGGACGCTCCGGCGGTGAGCCCGAAGGCCGGGCAGATCAGGTTCCCCGCACTCGACGGCTGCCGGGCGATCGCCGCGATCGGCGTGCTCGTCACCCACGTCGGACTGCTCAGCGGGTACATCACCCGGACCCCTTCGGTCGGTCCGTACCTCGCTCGCATGGACGTCGGGGTCTCGATCTTCTTCGCCCTGTCGGGCTTCCTGCTGTACCGCCCGATGGTCGCCGCACGCTTCGCCGGCCGTTCCGCGGGCCCCACCGCCGCCTACGCCCGGCGGCGCATCGTCAGGATCGTGCCGGCCTACTGGGTCGCCCTGACCATCGTCGCCTTCGTGCTCCGTGCACCCGGCTTCGAGGAACCGCACAGCATCGTGTCGCACTACCTCCTGTTGCAGGTCTATGACCTCCAACAGCTCGTCGGCGGACCGATCCAGCAGTCCTGGTCACTCGCCACCGAGGTCGCCTTCTACGTCTTCGTGCCCGTCTGGGCATGGCTGCTCGCTCGCCCTCCACGGTCGGGTCCCGCACGTTCGCCCGAGCGCCAGCTCCGCGTCGAGATCGGCGCCCTGGTCGCGCTCGGTGCCCTGTCGGTCGCAGGCAACGTCGCGCTGGTGCTCATCGGCGTCTCGAACGACCGGTTCGCGCAGCTGGGCACCTGGCTGCCGTTCCGCCTGGCGGACTTCGTGCCCGGCATGCTGCTCGCAGTGGTGAGCGCCTGGTGGAGCCACCGGCGCACCAACCTGCCGAACTGGGCGGTCGGCGCTCCGCTCGCGCTGTCGTGCTGGGCCGGTGCGCTGGTCGTGTTCTGGTTCGTGTCGACCCAGCTCGACCTGCCGCTCTTCCCGACCTTCACCCCGAAGCAAGCCTTCGCGGTGCGGATCCTCTACGTGATCATCGCCGCGCTCGTCCTGCTGCCGGCGGTGCTGACGCGCGACGACCGCGGACCGGTGGTCCGACTGCTGGCGAACCCTGTCGCGGTCTGGCTCGGCCTCGTGTCCTACGGGATCTACATCTGGCACGAGGCGTGGCAGGACGTCTACCTGCGGGTCACCGACCAGCCGCCGCTCGCGGCGAGCTTCGTGGGGATGATGGTGGTCACGGTGATCGCCACGCTCATCTGCTCGGCGCTCAGCTGGTACCTGGTCGAGCGGCCGACGATGGCGTGGGGCGCACGGCGTGGACGTCCACCGACCGTCGCGTCACCGCCGAGCGAGGCCGCACCCACCGCCCCCTGATCCGGTGGTCCGGTTCGGTCAGCCGGACCGCACCCGATCACATGCCGGAGTCGGCCGAGTGCTGCCGGTGACCTCGACCACGTCGTCGCCGACCAGCTCGAACGGTGCCGCTGGCAGCGGGATCTCGACCCGGAGTGCGTCCACCGAGGTGCCGTCGGCATCGTCGAGGCGCACCTCGGCGAGGCCGGTGCGAGCGTCGAGCACGATGTCGGCATCGAGCGGCTGCCCTTCGATCAGGGCGAAGGTCGGGCCGATCAGCGACCGCTCGACGGTGCCACCGCGGTCGACCTCGATCACGAGACGGGCCTGGTCACCACCGAGCGGCTCGAGCACCAGGGCAGCACGCTCGCCGTCGTCGGTCGTCGACGTCGCCGCGATCTCGACCGGACCGACGAGGGCTCCTGTGCGTTCGAGGGTCGCCTCGAAGCCCGCGCCCTCACCCGTCTCGACGACGTACCAGCGGGTCCCGTTGCTCCGGTAGAGACCGGCGCAGTCCCCTGCGACCACGATCGCTCCGACCGCTCCCGCGGGCTCAGGGAGGGGCTCGTCCGGCCCGATCAGGGTCACGTCGAAGCCGGTGCCCAGTCGAGACTGGGTCAGGAGCCACTCGGCCCGTTCGGTGGTGGCACGCCCCGGTGCGATCTCCCGCCCGTACTGGAGCGCCAACGCGCTGTTGATCCACGCGGTCCACAGCGCCGCCACCACGATGCCGGCGAGCACCATCGCGATCACACTGCGGCGGCGTCCCGGTCGGTCGAGGTGGGCGGCGATCGTGTGGAGCCCCACCAGTCCGCCCAGCACGACGAGCGGGTACATGTCGGTGAGGTAGCGCTGCGCGATGTACCCGAACACCAGCACCGCCGCACCGCTCACCGCGGCGCCGAGCACCACCAGACGTGCCGCCGTCACCGTGGCCCCGCCGACGTCGCCCTCGCCATCGACCTCGGGAACCAGGCGTCGAGGCGCGCACAACACCGCCAGGCCCAGGAGGCCCGAGAAGAAGAGCAGCGGCACGCTCGTGGGGAGGCTCGACGACCAGTCGAGCTCGGCGAAGACGGCGTCGCCGATCTCGGCGGGCCGCTCGGGGAAGGTGAGGAACGGGAACTGCCCGCGCAGGCCGACGGCGTCGGGCCGTACGGCTTGGACCAGCACCGACGGGAGGTAGCCGACACCGAAGAGCGTGCCGCCGTTGGCGTCGAGCGCCTCGCTGCGGATCGGATCCGCGGCCACGAGCACCTGCTTGTCCAGCGGGACCGAGAACCAGCTGCCGAAACGGGCGTGGTTGATCCCCCCGTAGAGCACGACGAACGCGAGAGCGATGGCCGCCAACGTGGCGGCCGCGGCGAGCGGCGACCGGGTCGACGCCTCCGGGGACCACCCGACGAGGCGAGCCGCACCGGTGTGCACCCGAGTGACGATGCCCCCGTCCTCGCTGGCTCTGTCCACGTCGGCCCCGTCCTCGCTCGCTGGGCCCGAGCGGCGGGAGGCGACGGCTGCCAACAGGAGCAGGAGGCCGACGATGCCCAGCGCGGCGAACGGGCCGAGTCCGATCGACGACCGGGTGTTCAGTGCGAGTCCTGCGGCGACGACCGAGCCGACCAGCGCGGCGCCGACCACCGGCGGCCGCGTTCCGCCGCCCGCTCGAGGGGTCATCCAGTACAGGAGGCACGTCAGCGACACGAGGCAGAGCGCGACGCCCCACATCAACGCCTCGTGGTACACCCAGGCCTGCCCGGCCAGGAAGAGCGGCGTGCCCGCCCCGATGGCGAACACCACGGCGGCGGTGGCTGCCCACTCGGCACCGCCGAGCTCGGCATCGCCCCGGACCAGCCGTCGGAGCCGCCACGCCGCGGCGACCACCGCGGCGTTCTTCACGACGAACCCGATCAGCATGGACAGCCCGGTGAGCTGCCCGTCGAGGCGGTCCGTCGCCCACAGCAGCGGCAGCCGGGCCAGCGCGGGCGCGATGCCCTGGTAGATGTGGGTCTTCTCCCCGATCCGGAACCCCTCGATGCCGGGGACGTCCGGGTCGACGTCGAGGTGGCCATCGAGCAACGCCCGACCCTGACCGTCGTAGAAACCGCCGAACAGGTCGTGTCCGAATGGCCCGTCGCGACCCGTCTGGAGGATCACGACGAAGAGCACGGTGGCCAGCACGGCGCCGGCGGCAGCGGCGGCGAAGAAGCGTCGACGTGTGCTGCTCGCCGAGGCCCGGGATTCCACGTGGCGGAGCGTAGTGGGTTCAGCTCCGCCCGGACCCGACCGGGTACAGTCGGCCCAGCCATGACCGAACCCGCTCCGCAGCGACGCCGTCGTCGCCGATCCGGTCCTGGCGAGGACGCCCGTCCGCCGCTCCCGTGGGGCACGCTCCTGCTGATCGCGGTGAGCTACGTGCCGCTGCTGCTGACCCGCCCGGGCCAGGTCGGCGCGGACACCAAGACCTACCTCTACCTCGATCCAGGACGGCTGCTGTCGAGGGCCCCCTACATGTGGGACCCGAACGTCGGCCTCGGGACCGTGACGCACCAGAACATCGGCTACCTCTGGCCGATGGGCCCGTACTACTGGCTGATGGACGCCATCGGTCTGCCCGACTGGGTCGCACAGCGGCTCTGGCTCGGGTCGATCATCCTCATGGCCGGTCTGGGCGTGCGCTGGATGCTGCGGGAGCTGCGCTGGGAGGGCGCCGGCGTCACCGTCGCCTCGTTCGCCTACGCCCTCAGCCCGTACCTGATCGACTACGGCGCACGCATCTCGGTCATCCTGTTGCCGTTCGCCGGTCTGCCGTGGCTGATCGGGCTCTCGGCCCGGGCCCTGCGACGTCGGGACTGGGCCACACCCGCGATCTTCGCCCTGGTCACCTTGACCGTCGGCGGGGTCAACGCGACCTCGTTGCTGCTGGTGATGATCGGGCCGCTCCTGTGGTTCCTCTACGCCACCTTCGTCGAACGAGAGGTGACCTTCGGAGCTGCGGTCGCGACCGCATTGCGCATCGGTGTGCTCACCCTCGTCACCTCGCTGTGGTGGATGGCGGGACTCGCCGTGCAGGGCACCCACGGCATCTCGATCCTCCGCTTCACCGAGACCTACGAGACCGTTGCCAACGCCGCGCTCGCGCCCGAGCTCGTGCGCGGGCTGGGCTACTGGTTCTTCTACGGCACCGACGGCCTCGGCGCCTGGACCGAGGCGACGGTCGGGCTGCTCGAATCCGTTCCGCTGCTGTTCGTCTCGTTCCTCATCCCGGGCCTCGCGATCGTCGCGGGGCTGCTCACCCGGTGGCGGCATCGCATCTTCTTCGCCTCGATCGTCGTCGTCGGTCTCGTCATCGCGGTCGGTGCCCACCCGTGGGAATCGCCCTCGCCCTACGGCTCGCTGTTCAAGGCGTTCACACGGGGCGACATGGGCCTGTCGTTCCGGTCGACCCCCCGAGCGGTCCCCCTGATCGCGCTCGGTCTGGCCGTCTTCCTCGGTGCTGGGGTGGCAGCCATCACCCGTGTGCGGCCGAGCTGGCACCGCTGGATCGCCGGGGGACTCATCGTGCTCATCGCACTGAACCAGCTCGCGCTGTTCCGAGGGCAGATGGTCGATCGCAACCTGGTGCGTGACGAGGACGTCCCCGAGTACTGGCTCGAGGCGGCGGACGCGATGAGCGCAGGTGACCGCGACACCCGTGTGCTCGAGGTGCCCGGCATCGACTTCGCTTCGTACCGCTGGGGCAACACGGTCGATCCGATCACCCCGGGACTGACCGACCGGGACTACGCCGCCCGGGAGCTCATCCCCTACGGCTCGACACCGTCGGCCAACCTCCTGAACGACGTCGACCTGCCGTTCCAGTCCGGGCGGGTCGACCCGGCGACGATCGCTCCGCTCGCGCGGATGCTCGGCGTGGGAGAGATCGTGTTCCGCGCCGACCTGCAGTTCGAGCGCTACCGCACACCCCGGCCGCGTCAGACCTACGCCGAGCTCCGCGCCGCCGAGGGGCTCGCCGACCCCATCGGGTTCGGTCCCGCGACGCCCAACGAGGCCGTCGACGAGCTGCCACTCGACGACGAGATGTCCTTCGGTATCCCCGTCACCGCGGCCGACCCGCCACCGGTCAGCCTGTTCGGGGTGCTCGAGCCACGCCCGATGCTGCGCACGACCTCGGCACTCGCACCGACGGTGCTCTCGGGCGACGGTTCCGGCCTGGTGGCACTCGCCGCCGCCGGACGACTGCCCGCCGACCGTCCGGTGCTCTACAGCGCGTCGTTCGCCGACGACGACGACGCCCTCACCAGCGTGGTGGACGAGCCGGACTCGCAGCTCGTCGTGACCGACACCAATCGCCGCCAGGCACGACGCTGGGGCGCGGTGCGCGACAACGACGGCTACACCGAGCAGGCCGGCGAGGACGCGCTGGTCGAGGACAACACCGACAACCGCCTCGAGGTGTTCGAGACCGACGACGACGAGCACCGCACCGTGGTCGAGCAGCTCGGCGGCACCCACGCCGCGGCGTCGCGGTACGGCAACGGCGTGACCTACACCGGCTCGGACCGGGCGTCGAACGCCGTCGACGGCGATCCGACGACGGCCTGGAAGGTGGCCGCGTTCGACGACGCGGTCGGAGAGTTCATCGAGCTCTCCTTCGACGAGCCGATCACCACCGACCACCTCGACCTGCTCCAGGTGCAGGGTCCCAAGAACCGGTACATGACCGAGGTCGAGCTCTCCTTCGACGGGGGCGAACCCGTCGTGGCCGCCCTCGGTGATGCGTCACGCACGGGCGAGGGCGAGCGCATCGACATCGGCGAGCGCACCTTCGAGCGACTCCGCATCACCGTCGCGGCGACCGACCGGGGCGAGCTCGCCAGCTACCGGGGTGTCTCCGACGTCGGCTTCGCAGAGATCCGCATCGACTCGATGGAGCCGATCGTCGAGGTCGTACGACCCGCCACCGCCATGCTCGACACGCTCGGTGAGTCGTCGCTCGAACGGCCGCTGAGCTACGTGTTCACCCGTCGTGCCGCCAACCCCGCCGACGTGCTCGCCTCGGACGAGGAACCGACGATGCGGCGCCTGGTGATCGGGCCGGTGGAGCGTCGGTACATCTCCTACGGCACGGCACGGCTCGACGTGGACCTCGACGACGCA
>JAFAFN010000448.1 GCA_023423475.1 Actinomycetes bacterium
GCTCCGCCCGCTGGCAGCGCCGAGCGACCTCGAGCGGCGTTCCGACGTCCCCGAGCGCCAGCGCGCTGGCGACCTCGAGCGACGCACTCGAGGACAAGCCGCTGCCCAACGGGATGTCCGACGTGACCGATCCGACGATGCCACCGGCAGCGCCGAGCACCGATGCGACCCCTGCGACGTAGCGACCCCACGCCGGCGTCGTCGTCGTGGGGTCGACGACGGGCAGCGCCAGTCGGAGCTCGTCCGGCATCGCGTCGGAGCGCAGCACCACAGCGTCGCCACCGACCTCGGACACCTCGATGGTCGTGGCGAACTGGATCGCCATCGGCATCGCCAGACCACCCATGTAGTCGGTGTGGTCGCCGAGCAGGTTGACCCGGCCGGGTGCGATCGCCCGGAACGTCGTGCCCGTCGGCGTCACGAGCCGGATCCCGGCAACTCCCGCAGCTGACGTGCCGCGTCGGCGGGGACCACCGGGTTGAAGAAGACGCCGCCACCGACCTCGGCGCTGGCGACGAAGCGCTGCAGTCCGGGGCCCCGGTTGGCCGGGGCGATGTGGACGTGCACCCGGGCTCGCGGCCATGCCTCGCCGTCGGTCGGGCGCTGGTGGATCCACAGCATGTACGGCATCGGTTCGTCGAAGAGCTGATCGAGGCGTGCGAGCACGTCCACGAGCAACGCGGCGAACCCGTCGCGGTCGCAGTCCTCGTCGGTCAGGGCGCCGACGGGCGACCGTGGCGCGAGGCGCAGCTCGTAGGGCCAGCGGGCGGCATCCGGTACCCATGCCATCCAGTCGCCGGCGTCGCTCACGAGGAGCTCGGGGGCGACCGCCGAGGGCTCGAGCACGCCGTCGACGAGCTCGCGCAGCGGTTCGGGCGGGACGTCCTCGTAGGCGTAGATCTGACCGTGCGGGTGCGCGATGGTCGCGCCGACCTCGGGCCCGCGGTTCTCGAAGACCAGCACGTAGTCGACGTCGTCACGGGCGCCGAGCTCGGCGGTGCGTTCGGCCCACAGGTCGACGACGGCTCGGGCCCCGTCGACGCCCAGCGACCAGAACTGCGCGTCGTGGTCGGACGTGTAGAGCACGAGCTCGCACCGGTCGTCTGGCATCGCCGGCCAGCGGTTCACGAAGGAGTGGACGTCGTAGTCATCCGGGGCTTCGAGACCGCCCGGACAGAACGGGCAGTCGGTCGCGGGGAGGTCGCGGGCCGGCAGGTTCGGGCGCCCCTGTCGGGAGCCGACGATGACGCTTCGGCCACCGGTGAGGGGGTCGCGGCGGAGGTCCACCCGGCGCCCTCAGCGCACCGACGCGACGGCGTCGGCGACGACCTCGAGCGCCTCGACCCGGTAGGGCGAGCGCACGGCGATGTTGACCTGGTCGGCGCCCGCGGCCACGTACTCGCCGATGGCATCGACGAGTTGCTCGCCACGTCCGACCAGCACGCCGGGGCGGACGAAGTCCGCGATCTCGCCGAACTGCGCCTGCAGGGAGTCCTCGTCCTCGGCGAAGCCCAGGTTGATCGAGCAGGTGATCTCGGAGGGGTCGCGCCCGAGGTCCGCACAGTGCGCGTGCAGCACCCCACGCTTGTGGGCGAAGGTGGCCGGGTCGAGGAACGGCACGTTCCACCCGTCGGCCAGCTCGGCCGCGATCCGCAAGGTCCGGCGCTCGCCACCGCCGCCGACCCAGATGGGGAGCTCGCGCTGGACGGTGCCCGGATCGCAGACGGCGTCGGTCAGGGTGAAGTGCTCACCCTCGAAGCTGAACGAGGGGTTGCGCAGCAGCCCCCGCACGCAGCGGATCGACTCCTCCATGATGTCGAGCCGCTCGGCCGCACGTGGGTAGCGGATGCCGTAGGCCTCGTACTCGTCCATCAGCCATCCAGCGCCGATCCCCACGTCGCAGCGCCCGCCGGAGAGATGGTCGATGGTGGCCATCGCGTTCGCGAGCACCGCCGGGTGGCGGTAGGCGGCGCAGTAGACGAGCGAACCGCACCGGACCCGCTCGGTGGTGAGCGCGAGTGCGGTGTGCATGGCGACGGACTCGAGGCAGTTCGTCGATCGGCCGTCCGCCGAGTAGAAGTGGTCCCAGATCGAGATCCAGTCGAACGGCATCTCCTCGATGCGTCGCCACAGCGAGCGGAGCTCGTCGACGGTGGTGCCCGAGGGGCCCGTGTGCACTCCGAAGGTGGTCATCGTGTCTCCTCGGTCCGTCGCGCCGCGTCCGACCGGGACGCGAACGGTGAACCTACCGTCCGCGTCCCCACCGGTCCGCCGCTACCGTCGACCTCGTGACGCCCGTGGTCGGTACCCGTTGAGCGCTCGCCTCGGCGTGGCCGCGGCACTGGTCGACGGCACGGTGGTGCCCGGCGACGTCGAGGTCGACCCGGTGGCAGGTGTCGTGCTCCGCGTCGGGCTGGACGCCGCGGTGGGGGAGCTGCGGACGAACGGTTCGGGGCTCGCCGTGCCGGGACTGGTCGACCTGCAGGTCAACGGCTTCGCCGGCGTGGACCTCCGCAGCGCCGACGCAGAGGGCTACGCCGCGGTCGCGGCAGCGCTCGCCCGCCACGGCGTGACGGCGTTCCAGCCAACTTTCCACTCCCAGCCGCTCGAGGGCCATCTCGCCTCGCTCCGTCGTCTCGCTGCGGTGCTGGCCGACCCTCCGCCCGGTGCCAGGGTCCTGCCCGCGCACCTCG
>JAFAFN010000467.1 GCA_023423475.1 Actinomycetes bacterium
CAGGTCGACCTCGACCGACGCGCTGCCGACCGCAGAGCCCGCCAGTCCGAGGTCACCGGCGAGCGCAGCGTCCTCGACCAGGTGCGTCTCGACGAAGTGCAGGTACTCACGGTCGACGGTCATCTCGTAGCAGCACTCGATCCCGGCGAGCCCGGCAGCCCCGAGCCCGACGCGATGACCCTGCACGTGGTCGGGGTGGCCGTAGATGCCGTGGTCGTCGTACACCACGATGGTGTCCGCGCCTTCGTCGCGCAGGATGGCCGCGAGCTGGGTCACCGCGGCGTCGAACGGCGCGGACCAGAACGACCCCTCGGCGTCGTTGCCGGGGTCGCCGTGCATGCCGGAGTCGGTGAAGCCCAACAGGTGCAGCGAGTCGACGGCGAGCAGGTCGGCGGCGGTCTCGAGCTCGGAGCGTCGGTGCAGGGCCAGCGGTGCGGACTCGTCGTGCACGATCCCGAGCTCACCGCCGGTGGCGACGACCAGCACCACCCGATGGCCGGCAGCGGCCAGGGCGAGCATGGTGCCACCGCTGAAGATCGCCTCGTCATCGGGATGCGCATGCACGAAGACGACGGTCGACACGGGCCAGGACCGTAGGTGGGTGATCAGGGGCGGGACAAGGGTCGACGACGGCCGGGGTAGGTTCGCGGCGACCGACCGGAAGGACCTCCCCCGATGGAACTCCGCATCTTCGTCGAACCCCAGCAGGGCGCGACCTACGACCAGCAGCTCGCCGTGGCCCAACGCGCCGAGTCGCTCGGCTTCGGCGCGTTCTTCCGCTCCGACCACCTGCTCAAGATGGGCGACATGTCGGGCCTCCCGGGTCCCACCGACTCGTGGGTCACGCTCGGCGCCATCGCTCGCGAGACCTCGACGATCCGACTCGGCACGCTCGTGACCTCGGCCACGTTCCGCCACCCCGGCATGCTGGCGGTGTCGGTCGCCCAGGTCGACCAGATGTCCGGTGGCCGCGTCGAGCTCGGCATGGGCGCCGGTTGGTACGACCAGGAGCACACCGCGTACGGCATCCCGTACCAGCCGCTCGGCGAGCGGTTCGACCGTCTCGACGACCAGCTGGCCATCGTGACCGGCCTCTGGTCCGCGCCCGCCGGTGGGACCTGGTCGCGGGACAGCCGCTGGTGGCCGATCGAGGACTCGCCGGCGCTGCCGAAGCCGACGCGGGCGAAGCCGCCGATCATCATCGGCGGCTTCGGTCCGAAGCGCACCCCGTCGCTCGTCGCCCGTTACGCGGATGAGTTCAACGTCCCGTTCGCCTCGGTCGAGGCGACGACGGACCTCCAGCACGGCATCAACGGAGCGTGCGGCGCGGTCAACCGCGATCCGTCGACGGTGCTGCGCTCGGCGGCGCAGGTCGTCTGCTGCGGCTCGGACGAGGCCGAGATCGCTCGTCGTGCGGCGTCGATCGGTCGGGAGCCCGCCGAGCTGCGCGAGAACGGGCTCGCGGGGACACCCTCGGAGCTGCTCGACAAGCTGAGCCGGTTCGCCGCGGCGGGCATCTCACGGATCTACCTCCAGGTGCTCGACATGGACGACCTCGAGCACCTCGACCTGATCGCGGGCGAGGTCATGTCGCACGCCAGGAGCTACTGACGTGGCCGGCGACGAGGGTCCGGCAGCTCCGGACGACACGACCGGCTCGTCCGACACGACCGGTTCACCCGACACGACACGGCACGACGGACAGATGGGCCGCCACGACAAGCTGCCGGTGCGGATGCTGAACGACCGGCTGCTGGTGAAGCTGGATTCGGCGGACGAGGAACGCCGCTCGAGCGGCGGCATCCTGATCCCTGCCACCGCGCAGATGGGCAGGCGCCTGTCGTGGGCCGAGGTCCGCGCCGTCGGTCCGAACGTCCGCTCGATCCAGGAGGGCGACCGGGTGCTGTTCAACCCCGACGACGTCTACGAGGTCGAGGTCCGGGTCGAGACCTTCGTCATCCTGCGTGAGCGCGACGTGCACGCGGTCGCCGCCGAGCGGCTCGAGGAAGGCCACACCGGGCTGTACCTCTGAGGCCGATCGGCGATCGGCTCCGAAGTGGTTTCGGCCGGCGCTCGGGGCACTCCTACGATGAGGGCATGTCCGAAGCCCCCGCCGTCACGCCGATCCCGATCCGGGAGGACGAGCTCGAGCTCGTCAAGTACAACGACGACGGACTCGTCGCCGCGATCGTGCAGGACGTCGACACCAAGGCCGTGCTGATGATGGCGTGGATGAACGCCGAGACCCTGCGCATGAGCCTGGAGCAGGGCCGTACCGTCTTCTGGTCCCGGTCCCGCTCCGAGGTGTGGCGAAAGGGCGACACCTCCGGCGACCGGCAGTTCATCCGCTCGGCCAGCTACGACTGCGACGGCGACACCCTGTTGTTCCAGGTGGAGCAGGAGGGCAACGGCGCCTGTCACACCGGTGCCTACAGCTGCTTCTTCCGAGACTTCGGAGCATGAGCCCTGCGAGTCCCGATCGCGAGACGTTCCGGCGTCTCGCCAGGTCCCATCGAGTCGTACCCGTCTGGCGGACGCTGCTCGCGGACCTGACCACACCGGTCGCCGCATTCGTGCGTCTCTGCGGTGACGACGACGAGGCTCGCCCGGGTTTCCTGCTCGAGTCCGTCGACCAGTCGGGGCGCTGGAGTCGCTGGTCGTTCGTGGGCCGGGACCCTCGGGCGAAGCTCGTGGTGCGCCACGGGGTCGTCACGGTCACCGGCGAGCTGCCGATCGAGATCGACGACGGCGCCGGCATCCTCGACACGCTCGAGCGCCTCATCGACCACTACCGGGCACCCGCGCTGACCGAGCTCGGCCCCGGCGGCGAGGACCTTCCACCGCTGCACTCCGGTGTCG
>JAFAFN010000490.1 GCA_023423475.1 Actinomycetes bacterium
CCGACCTCGGTCGAGGCCTGCACGGCGGTGACCTCGACGAGCCCCGGCACGTCGGGTTCGGTGTCGGCGCGTCGACGCTCGTCGTCGCTGCGGCGGTCGAGCGCGATCAGCTCGACCTCGCCGGCGCGGGCGAGGCCGCGCACCACGTGGTCGAGACGTTGACGGATCCCGTCCACCGCGGGCCAGGGATAGTGTTCGGCGACCACCAGGATCCTCACGGCGAGGCACCCTAGCCGGGGGTGTTCGCCGGACCGTTGCGGAGGTGCACGTGCCCGCCATCCACACCGAGGTGCGCGACCGCGTCGCCGTGCTGACCTTGGACGACCCCGAGCGCCGCAACGCGCTGAGCCTGTCGCTCAACGCCGAGATCGTCGCCGCGATGGACGCCCTCGAGGCCGATGACCGCGTGGGCGCGGTGGTCGTCACCGGTGCCGGCTCGGCGTTCTGCGCAGGTGCGGACCTCACCCAGCTCGGCGAGTCGCGTCGCGACGGGCTGCTCGCCATCTACGAGGGCTTCCTGCGGATCGCGTCGTCGCCGCTGCCGACCGTCGCGGCGGTCAACGGTGCGGCGGTCGGCGCAGGGATGAACCTCGCCCTCGCCTGCGACGTGCGCCTCGCCGGCGCCTCGGCCCGCTTCGACACGCGCTTCGTCGAGCTGGGCATCCACCCCGGCGGAGGGCACACCTGGATGTTCCAGCGCATCGCCGGGCAGCAGGCCGCCATGGCAGCGGTCCTCTTCGGCGAGGTGCTCGACGCGTCCGAGGCCGAGCGGATCGGGCTCGTATGGCGTGCCGTCCCCGACGACCGGCTGCTCGACGACGCCGTCGCGTTCGCCGGGCCGGTCGCGAACGCGCCCACCGAGCTCGTGCGCAGGGTCAAGCGCACCATCCAGCAGATCGGTGCCAACGACGAGCACGGCGCCGCGGTGGAGCGGGAGCTCGGCGATCAGGTGTGGTCGATGGACGAACCGGAGTTCGCCGCGAAGCTCGAGGCGATGAAGGCCCGGATCACCAGATCCAATCGGTGAGCAGCTCGTCGCGCCGCTCGGCCCACTCCTCCGAGGTGATGGCGTAGCGGACGTGGTCCTCCCAGACGCCGTTGATCTCGAGGTAGCGCTCGGCGATGCCCTCGTCACGGATGGCGAGCTTCTCGACGACCCGCCGGCTGGACGCGTTGCGGGGGATGATCGAGATCTGGAGGCGGTGCAACAGGAGCTGCTCGAAGGAGAACTGGCAGACCGCGACGACCGCCTCGGGCATGTAGCCCTGGCCGGCGAGCCGCTGGTCGATCCAGTACCCGACGTACGCGCTCTGATGCGCCCCGCGATGGATCGAGTTCACGTTGATCTCACCCGCGAACGAGCCCCCGACGAAGATCCCGAAGCCGTACCCCGTGCCGAGCTGGATCTCCCGCATGCGCACGGAGCACCGCGCCGAGAAGGCCTGACGGTCCTCGACGGTGTCGGGCTGACCAGGGATGCGGCGGGGCTCCCACTTGGTGAGCCAGTCCTGGCACTCGCGGCGGACCTCTCGCCACTCGTCGAAGTCGTGGAGGGTCAACGGACGCAGCAGGAGGCGGCGCCCGTGCACGAGCGCCGTCATCGGATCGTTGTTCGACTTCCGTCGGAGCACGGGCGGGAGCCTACCGACACCCCCGTGACACACTCGCCCCGGATGCTCGTCACCGGAGCTGCGAGCGGATCAGACCGTCGAGGATGTCGGACTCCGACACGACGCACTCGTCGAAGCCGAAGTAGCGGAAGATCCCGACCAGGACGCAGCAGCCGCCGACGATGATGTCGGCCCTGGCCGGCTCGAGGCCGGGGTTGAAGCGCCGGTCCTCGAGGCGTTCGGTGGCCAGGGTCCGGAAGACGTCCTCGGCGGCGTCACGGGTGAGCACGAACTGGTGGATGGCGTCGCGGTCGTACTCGGCGAGGCCGATCTCGACTGCGGCGACGTTCGTGACGGTGCCGGCGAGCCCGACGAAGCGAGCGGCGCTCCCTGCGCCGGCGACCTCTCGTGCGACGTCGTCGAGGTGCTGTTCGACCTCGGCCAGGCAGTTCGAGAGCTCCTCGGGCAACGGTGGATCGTGCTCGAGGTACTTCTCGGTCATGCGGACGCAGCCCATGTCGATCGAGATCGACGACTCGAGCTCGTCCGAGCCGAACGCGAACTCGGTCGACCCGCCACCGATGTCGACCACCAGGCTGCGGCCGGCCACCTCGGGCAGGTCCGACAGCGCCCCGTCGAAGCTGAGCGCCGCCTCTTCTGGGCCCGACAGCAGCTCGGGGGCGACACCGAGGATCTCGGTGGCGGGCCCGAAGAAGTCCTCTCGGTTGGCGGCGTCGCGCGACGCCGAGGTCGCGGCGACGCGGACCCCCGACACGCCAAGGTCGTCCATCACCGAGCGGTACTCGCGCAGCACGGTGAGCGTGCGCTCGATCGCGTCGGGTTCGAGTCGGCCGGTGCGGTCGACGCCCTTGCCGAGGCGGGTCGTCCGCATGAGTCGCTCGAAGCGCTGCTCGCCGTTCGAGACCAGCAGACGGGTGGAGTTCGTGCCGCAGTCGATCGCGGCGAGGACGGGGGCGCTCATCGTGGCTCCGAGTCTGCTCCGGCGGCGAGCCGCTCGGCCACCCACGCCCCGATCGGGTCGTCACCTCCGGCGAGGTACCAGGCGTAGTGGGTGTGCAGGCACTTGACGCCCCTGCGGGTGCCGCCGACGCCGCCGTAGGGGCGCGGCCCGTCCCAGTCCTCGGGCAGCTCGGCCTCTCGTTCCGCGCGGTAGCGCTCGTGGGCCGCAGCGAGCTCGTCGGGGTCGACGTCGGCCTCGGCCTGCTTCACGCCGCCGACCGCCTCGATGCGACCGATCCGGCGGTTCAGGTCCTTGTCCAACAGCCAGTACAGCGTCGGCATGGGGGTGCCGTCGTCGAGCAGCGGGTGGTTGCGAATCACGACCGGGCGACCGGCCTCGTCGCGCACGACGACGCGGTGCGGCCCCCTCGGCACCCGACCGAGCAGCTCGGTGACGGCGGCCAGGTCGTCGGGCCCTGTTCCCAGGTCGTCGGGTGCTGCTCCCGGGTCGCTCACGAGCCGCCGGTGGCGGCTCGTTCGACCGGCCCGCTCAGCACGTCGAAGGGCCAGCTGCGCGGCAGCACCAGCCCGGCGGTCGCCGGCGGCAGGACCGTGTAGGCCTCTTCGCCCACCTCGACGAGGCCGTAGTCACGACGTGCGATCCGCTCGATCTCGGCCGGCTCGTCGAGGCGGTCGAGACGTTCCTCGAGTCGCTCGTTGCGTGCGGTCACCTCGGCGAGCGCGCCGCGCCGCTCGGAGATGTCGTCACGCTGGGCCAGGTAGCTGCGGGCGGGGACCGCCAGCGCAGCGGCGGCGACGAGCAGGAGGGAGCCCACCACGGCGATGTTCCGCCACAGCACGGTGCGTGCCTCGGCCGCCGAGGTGGTGCTCCGCTCGTCCGCCATGTCAGCCTCGGCGCCCCACCGGGGCGAGGGCGGCGGCACCGCGGTACACCGCGGCCTCGCCCAGCTGCTCCTCGATGCGCAGCAGCTGGTTGTACTTCGCGACGCGGTCGGAGCGTGCCGGTGCACCGGTCTTGATCTGGCCGCAGTTCGTGGCGACGGCGAGGTCCGCGATGGTGACGTCCTCGGTCTCGCCCGAACGGTGCGACATGACCGACGTGTAGGCGTTGCGGGTGGCGAGCTCGACGGCCTCGAGGGTCTCGGTGAGGGAGCCGATCTGGTTGACCTTGACCAGGATCGAGTTGGCGACGCCGGCGTCGATGCCGCGGGCGAGCCGCTCGCTGTTGGTGACGAACAGGTCGTCGCCGACCAGCTGGACCCGGTCCCCGACCTTGGTGGTCAGGTCCGCCCAGCCGTCCCAGTCCTCTTCGGCCATGCCGTCCTCGATCGACACGATCGGGTACCGGTCGCAGAGATCGGCGAGGTAGTCGGCGAACTCCGACGACGACAGCGAGCGACCTTCGCCGGCGAGGGTGTAGACGCCATCGGCGAAGAACTCCGTCGACGCGGCGTCGAGCGCGATCGCGATGTCGTCGCCCGGGGTCCGCCCCGTGCGCTCGATCGCCTCGACGAGCAGCGTGATGGCCTCTTCGTTCGACGCGAGGTTCGGGGCGAAGCCGCCCTCGTCGCCGATGGCGGTCGACAGCCCACGCTCGTGCACGACCTTCTTGAGCGTGTGGTACGTCTCGGCGCCCCAGCGCAGCGCCTCGGAGAACGAGGCCGCGCCGACGGGCATGAGCATGAACTCCTGGATGTCGACGTTGTTGTCGGCGTGCTCACCGCCGTTGATGACGTTCAGCATCGGCACCGGCAGCACGCAGGCGTTCGGCCCGCCGACGTAGCGGTAGAGCGGCAGGTCGAGCTCGTCGGCCACGGCGCTGGCGACGGCGAGCGACACGCCGAGGA
>JAFAFN010000491.1 GCA_023423475.1 Actinomycetes bacterium
GTCGAGGCGCTCATCAAGAGCCTCCGACCGGGTTTCCGCCACGCCGACATGCTGCGCCGGGGATTCGGGCTGGTGACCTGCACGCAGCAGGGCGCCGACGTGCGGTTCCACACCGTGGATGCGTTGACGCCGACGCCACCGGTGGCAGACCCGACCCGTCGTCACCACGTCCGCTTCGACTGGACGCCCGACCACCGGGTCGCGGTGAGCGCGGTCGCAGGCGGCATGACCACCTGATCCGACGATCCGGTCGCAGGGAAGTCGACCGCCCGGGGGCGCCGCGGGGCGTACGGTGACCCTGCTCTCTCGACGAGGCTGCTCGGCCGACGAGCTGCCCTGGAACACCGCGCGACTGGATCCGATCACATGCACGACGACGCACCCGCACACCGGTCGCTGTGGCGTGACCGCACGAGCGGTGTCGGTGTCGTCGCACCCGCCGAGCGCACGACCAGGGAACGCTCGGGTTCCGACGTGCTGCTGCTGTTCGTCACCGCGGTGCCCGTTGCGTTCATCGCACTGCTCGCCGTCCCTCCGTCGGGCTTCGAACGCGCCCTCGTCGGCGTGGTCGACACGGTGCCGTCGTTCCTCGATGCCCTCTGGCGACTGGGCGTCGCCGCCCTGCTGCTCTGGTGCGTCGTCGTGGTCGTCGTGTCGGCGGTGCGCCGACGCTGGGACGTGCTCGTCGACGTCGGACTGGCGGCGGTGGTCGGCATCGTCGCCGCGCTGCTGCTCGACCACAGCATCGACGGCGAGTGGCCGACGGTGTCTCAGGCGCTCACGGGCGGGTCGACCGGCTCGATCCCGCTGGTCGCATTCGCGTTGGCAGCAGCGATCAGCTCCGCGGCGGCCCCGCACCTGACGCGTCCCGCACGCCGACTCGGCCGCTGGATCGTGTTCGGCGCGATCTGCTCGGTCGTGCTGCTCGGTTCGACGACACCCGCGGGCAGCATCGCGAGCCTCCTGGTCGGCGTCGCTGCGGCCGCCGCGGTGCACCTGGCGCTCGGGTCGTCGACGGGTCGCCCGACCGAGGCCGAGGTGGCCGAGGCGCTGCTGCAGTTGGGACTGCGCGTCGACGGGTTGGTCGTGGTCCCGCGGCAGCGCTCCGGCGTGCTCGTGATGGACGGCGTCGACGAGGACGGCGCGCCGTTGCGCATCTCGATCTACGGGCGCGACGCCCGCGACACGGCGCTGCTCAACCGGACATGGCGGGCGATGTGGTACCGCCACGGCGAACAGGTCGTGTCGAGCCGACTGCAACAGGTCGAACACGAGGGCTTCATGGCGTTCCTGGCCGCGTCGCGAGGGGTCGCCGTGCCCGAGGTCGTGGTGGCGGGGCGCACGCCGCGCAACGACGCGCTGATCGTGCTGCGGGGACTGGGCGCGACGCTCGCCGACGACCTCGCCGATGGTGGCGAGTCGAGTGAGGTCGACGGTGCCGGCGACGCAGGCGGTGACGCTCATCCGGTGGTGTCGTCGGCCGGGATCTGGGCGCTCGTGACCGACCTGCACGCGGCGGGTCTCGTGCACGGCGAGCTGTCCGCCGAGAGCCTCGCCGTCGGCGCGGACGGCCGGGTGCTGCTCGCCGAGCTCGCACCGGTGACGCTCGCGAACTCGGACGACCAGCGCTTCATCGACCTGGCGCAGGTGCTGACGACGACCGCGGTGCTGAGCGGTGTCGACGATGCCGTCGCCGCGGCCGAGGCTCACCTGGGCTCCGAGGGGCTGGCGCCGCTGCTGCCCTACCTGCAGGTGCCGGCGCTGGGCGTCGTGCTGCGTCGAGAGGTCAAGGCGACCAAGCTCGACATGGACGCCCTGCGCGCCGGGGCCGCGGCCGCGGCGGGTGTCGACGAGCCCGAGATCGCGAAGCTGCGGCGGGTCTCGCCGCAGACGCTGATCACGGCCGCGCTGCTGGTGTTCGTGGCGTTCGCGCTGATCACGGCGCAGGGTCACGTCGACCTCGACCAGCTGGGCAGGGAGCTGGCGGCAGCGTCGCCGTTCATGGTCGCGGCGACGATCCTGTTGGCGCAGCTGCCGTTCTTCCCGCAGGCGATCTCGACCGTCGGTGCGTGCCCCCGTCCGATCCCGTACGGGCCGGTCGTCATGTTGCAGCTCTCGATCGCGTTCGTCGCGCTCGCGGTGCCGTCGACCGCAGGGCGTGTCGCACTCGGCATCCGCTTCTTCCAACGCCAGGGCATCCCCGCGGGCTCCGCGGTGTCGATCTCGGCGATCGACAGCTTCAGCGGGTTCCTCGTCCAGATGATGCTGCTGCTGGTGACGCTGGTGTTCGGCGTCGGCAAGGTCGACCTGTCCTTCGACACGGCGCGCACGAGCTCGCTCAGCGACCTGTCGTGGGTGCTCGTCGTCGCGGTGGCCGTGCTCGTGGTGGTCGCCGTGGCAGCGGTCGCACTGAAGGGGATCCGGCAGCGGATCTGGGCGCGGGTCAAGCCGTTCGTCGACGACGCCCGCGACGCGCTGCGCTCGCTGCGGTCGCCCACGAAGCTCGCCCAGCTCTTCGGCGGCAACTTCCTCAACCAGGTGGTCATGGCGCTCGCGCTGGGGCTGGCGCTCCGTACCTTCGGTGGGCACCTGAACCTGTCGACGCTGATCGTGATCTACGTCGGCGCCGCGCTGTTCGGCGGGTTCATGCCGGTGCCCGGCGGTATCGGTGTGATGGAGGCCGCGCTGATGGCCGGACTGGTCGCCGCGGGCATCGATGCGACGACGGCGACCGCCACCGCGCTGCTGTTCCGCGGCGCGACGTTCTACCTGCCGCCGCTCTGGGGCGGGCTCGCGATGCGGTGGCTGCAACGCCACAGCTATCTCTGATGTCCCGCGACGGGTCGCTGCGGGGCGAGTTCCGGGCGGGAGCGGGAGCGATCGCGCCGATGCTGATCGGTGTGGTGCCCTTCGGGTTGGTCGCCGGTGTGACCGCCGTGGCCGGTGGGCTCGGGCTCGGTGCGGCGGTCGGCTTCTCGACGATCGTGTTCGCCGGGGCGTCGCAGCTCGCCTCGATCGAGGTGCTCTCGAACGGTGGCACCGCGTTGGTCGCGATCCTCGCGGCGTGCACGATCAACCTGCGCATGGTGCTGTACTCCGCGTCGCTCGCGCCGTACCTGACGCACGAGACCATCCCGCGCCGAGCGGCGATCGCGTACCTGATGACCGACCAGGCCTATGCCGTGTCGATCACCGACTGGGCGGGCACCGGTCATGACGCAACGCCGGACACCCGCGCCCGGCGCTTCGCGTTCTACACCGGCGCGGGGCTGACGCTGTGGGGGTCGTGGCAGCTGTCGACGATCGCCGGCGCGCTGGTCGGCACGTCGCTGCCGGACTCGGTGCCGTTGACGTTCGCCGTGCCGCTGGTGTTCCTCGTGCTGTTGATCCCGACGCTGAGCTCGAAGCCGTCGGTGGTCGCCGCCGCGGTGGGGGGCCTGGTGACGGTCGCGGCGCTCGAGGCGGGGGTCGGGTCGTTGTCGGTCATGCTCGGCGCGTTGGCCGGGATCATCGCCGGTGCGATCGTCGACACCGACGAGGGACCGGCGCCGGCGGGCGCTGCTCCGGACGGCCCGGACGGAGCGCACCCATGAGCGCGACGTGGATCACGATCGTGCTCGCCGGGATCGGCACGTTCGCGATGCGGGCGTCGTTCGTGATGGCGGCGCACCGCTTCGGCGAGGTGTCGCCGAGGGTGCAGCGGGTGCTGCGTCAGATTCCCGCCGCCGCGCTCGCGTCGTTGGTCGTGCCGGCGATGGTGCGTCCGGGCGGCAACCTGGATCCGTTCCAGGCCGAGCTGCCCGCCGGCATCCTCGCTGCACTCGTCGCATGGCGCACGAAGAACGTCGCGGCCACACTCGTCGTCGGCCTCGGTGCGCTCGTGGTGCTCCGCTGGCTGGGTCTGTAGTCGGGCAGGGTCTGTAGTCGGGCAGGGTCTGTAGTCGGTCGAGGGGGAGCGGTGTCGGAACACGTGGCGACGGTGGCATGGGAGCGTGGCGGCGCGCCGTTCGGGTTGGACTACGACCGCACCCACGAGTGGCGCTTCGACGGCGGG
>JAFAFN010000503.1 GCA_023423475.1 Actinomycetes bacterium
TCAGGAGCCGAACTGCTTCATGCGGTCGAGTACGAGCTGGGCCGACGGCTCGTCGATGCGATCGACGATCCGTCCGTCCGCCAGGAACAGGACCGAGTCGGCGTGCGCTGCGGCGACGGGGTCGTGGGTGACCATCACGATCGTCTGGTGCTGCTCGCTGACCGCGGCTCGCAGGAACGCGAGCACCTCGGCACCCGCGCGGGAGTCGAGGTTGCCCGTCGGCTCGTCCGCGAAGATCACCTCGGGTCGGCCGGCGAGCGCCCGGGCGACGGCCACGCGCTGTTGCTGTCCTCCGGAGAGCTCCGACGGACGGTGGGACAGCCGGTCGCCCAGTCCGACCGTGGCGATGACCCGATCGAGCCAGTCCTGGTCGACCCGAGTGCCGCCGAGGGTCATCGGCAGCACGATGTTCTCGCGCGCCGAGAGCGTCGGGATCAGGTTGAACGCCTGGAAGACGAACCCGATGCGCTCCCGGCGCAGCAGGGTCAGCCGGCGGTCGTCGAGCTCCCCGAGGTCGACGTCGCCGATCAGGATCCGACCCGAGGTGAGGGCGTCGAGGCCGGCGACGCAGTGCATGAGGGTCGACTTGCCCGAGCCCGACGGGCCCATGATCGCGGTGAAGCGTCGAGCGGGGAACTCGACGCTGACGCCGTCGAGCGCCCGGACCTCGGTCCCCTCCCTGCCGTAGGTCTTGACCGCGTCGATCGCCCGTGCGGCGATGTCGACCCGGCGGTCGGTGGTCGTGTCGGTGGTCGTGTCAGAGATGGTCATCGGTGGTGCTCCTCCGTCGTCGTGAGCGACGCTACGGAGCACGCAGATCACCCGACATGGAGCGATCCGGCGTCCTCGGAGTGGGGTTGTCCCCACCCCGGACGAGGGGTCAGCCGGGGTAGGTGACCACGATGTCGTCGTTCGACGTCTCGACCGCGATCCGACGGTCGCTGTCGGGATCCGAGCGGACCTCGGCCGAGGTCGACGCGTTCGAGGTCGCCAGCTGCAGGTCGTAGAACTCCTCGGTGTTCGGCACCACGACGAGCACGGCGTCGTTCGACGTCTCGACCACGACCGAGCGCGGCTCGACCTCGAAGGCCAGCTCGACCCGGTCGTTGCTCGTGGTCACCTCGACGTCGGAGGAGCGCAGGGCGCCCGCGACGACCGAGTCGTTCGTCGTGTGCAGCCGGACACGACCGCTGAGGAAGCTCGCCGCGATGGCCGAGTTCGTCGAGCGGACCTCGACATCGCCGTCGAGGCCGTCGAGCGACACGCCGGTGTCCGGCGCGTCGACCGAGACATCGAGCTCCTGCGGCACCTCGATGCGGAGCGATCCGCCACACGCGTCGAGCGGGCCCCGGTGGCAGTCGAGCTGCACCACGGCGACGCCGTCGCGTCCGTCGACCACGAGCTCGGTCCGCCGGAGCCCCGTGACGATCGTGCCGGTCACGACGATCCGGTCGCCGCTGCCACCGACGATCTCGAGCTCGCTGCTGTCGACCTCGACCTGCAGTGACCCGATCCCCTCGGTCGAGAGCGAGCGATCGACCGTCTCGGTCCGCTCCGAGAGCTTGCCGACCACGTTGACCACTCCGGCGACCAACATGGCGATCGCCACCACCGAGCCGATGACCCTCCACCAGCCGCGCCAGCGGCGCCAGGGATCGCCGGGAGCCGTCTCGGGCGTCGAGAGCACCGCGTCGGGAGCGCTCATGACTCCAACCACCGGAGCACGGCGAGCACCCGACGGTGGTCGTTGCCTGCGGGCGGCAGGTCGAGCTTCGCGAAGATGTTGCTGACGTGCTTCTCGACCGCCCCGTCGCTGACCACGAGCCCCGTGGCGATCGCCGAGTTGCTGCGGCCCTCGGCCATGAGCGCCAGGACCTCCCGCTCCCGTGGGGTCAGGCGGGAGATCGGATCCTGGCGGCGCGAGCGGGCCAGGATCTGCGCGACGACCTCGGGGTCGAGCACCGTGCCACCGCCGCCGACGCGGGTCACGGCGTCGAGGAACTCGGTCACATCGGCGATCCGGTCCTTGAGCAGGTAGCCGATGCCACCCGAGTCACCGCCGATCAGCTCGGTCGCGTACTGCTCCTCGACGTACTGCGAGAGCACCAGGATCGCGACCTGCGGCCAGTGCTCGCGGATGCGGAGCGCGGCGCGCAGGCCGTCGTCGGTGTGGGTCGGCGGCATGCGCACGTCGACCACGGCCAGGTCGGGCTGGTGCAGCTCGACCTCGGCGACCAGCGACTCGGCGTCGCCGACCGCGGCGACGACGTCGTGTCCGCTGTCGGTCATCAGACGGACGAGTCCCGCTTGGAGCAGGACGCTGTCCTCGGCGATCACGATCCGCACGGGACCTCCACGATGAGTCGGGTCGGGCCTCCGACCGGGCTGGCGAGCGACACGGTCCCGTCGAGCGCGGCGACGCGATCGGCCAAGCCGTGCAGACCGGTGCCACGGGCAGGATCTGCGCCACCCCGGCCGTCGTCGCGCACCTCGAGCTGCAATCGGTCGCCGCGACGCGCGATGACGACCGTCGCGCTCGATGCCTCGGCATGGCGGGCGACGTTGGCGAGGGCCTCGCAGACGATGAAGTACGCGGCGCTCTCGACGGTGGGACTCGGACGAGGATCGACGTCCACGGAGAGCGTCACCGGCACCGTCGAGCGGGCGACCACGGCCGAGAGCGCCGCGTCGAGGCCCCGGTCCTCGAGGATCACTGGATGGATGCCTCGCACCAGGTCTCGCAGCTCGCGCAGGGCCGCCTTGACCTCTTCATGCGCGGAGGCGACGAGCTCCTGGCCCGCGGGAGGGTCCGTGACGAGGCGCTCGCGGGCGACGCCGAGGTCCATCGCTGCAGCGATGAGCCGCTGCTGCGCCCCGTCGTGCAGATCGCGCTCGATCCGACGGCGTTCCGCCTCGGCGCTGTCGACCGCGGCGACGCGGCTGCTCTCGAGACGTGTGACCTGCTGCTCGATCGCGGACTTGGAGCCGTGGGCGAGCAGCGAGCGACCGAACGCGACGTCGAGCTGGGCGAGTCCGACGGTCACCCACGGCGCCAGCTGCACGAAGCAGGCGAGACCGACCACCGCGGCGAGCCATGCGGACAGCCCCGGTTCGATCCCCAGGCCCAGCAGCTCCGCTCGTCCGTCCGGCAGCTTCGTGACGTAGAACGGCAGGAAGACGAGCGCGACCGAGCCCGACCAGACGATGGTCAGGATGGCGAGCTGCACGAGCGACACCGGGAGTCGCAGCAGGAGGTACAGCAGCTCCCGCCACCGCGTCGCGGAACGCATGCGCCACGAGTAGCGAGCCCACCAGGACCGTGACGGCGGGGGATCCACGCGGTCGGACAGGTCGACCTCTTCGAAGGCCGCGAAGCGCGAGCGTTCGAACTGCGCCAGCCAGTGCCCGATCACGAACAGCACCCAGATGCCGACCATGGCGACCGGGAAGACCACGAGCGCCGACAACGTCAGGATCGCCCCGACGCCCACGACGACCGCCGTGACGTAACCGACCACGACGCCGGTCAGCACGTGCACCAGGCTCCACCAGGTGGATGCCGTGGTCCATGGGCGCAGCAGGGACGAGTTCACCGGGTCAGGCTAAACAC
>JAFAFN010000507.1 GCA_023423475.1 Actinomycetes bacterium
TCCTCGAACTGGTCGTCGACCAACAGCTGGGCGACGTCGGCGGCGTCGAAGGTCATCTCTCCGGTCACGGCCAGCCCGGCGCCCGAGAAGCACGTCGGTCCCGCGAAGCCCAGCACGTTGCCGACGCCGTCGATCGGCTCGACCGCGACGTCGATCACGACGTCATCGATGGGGCTCGGCGGTGCGGTCGCCAGGCAGTCCTTGCCGGGCGGCACCACGTAGGACGGGGTGCCCCGCACGATCACCGACTCCCAGCGATCGACGGCGGACTCGAACGCGGCGGCGACCGCCGGGTCCAGCGCGTCGACGCCGCGCAGCTCGACGTCGAAGGCCTCGATCGGGTCGGGGCCGACCTCGAAGGTGCGCTCGGCCACGGTGCTGTGGCCGGGTGTGGTGTCGGTGACGGCGAGTCGTGCGGTGACCGGGCCTGCGGTCGTGACGCTGACCACGTGCACGCCCGAGGTGCAGCCGTGGATCACCCGTTCGGCGATGCCGTCGCCGTCGGTGTCGAGCTCACAGGTCATCAGGTCGCCGTTGGGGTCGGTGACGCTCCAGCCGAGCGCGACGACCGCGGGTGCTGCGCCGACCATGCCGCGCACCCCGAACGAGGTGATCGTCGGTGGGGTCGGCGTCGCGATGGTGGTCGTGGTGCCCCCGCCGCCCGGCTGCGGCCCACAGGCGGCCGCCATCGCGGCCACGAGCACGACCGCACCGGCCGCTGCGCTTCGTCGTCGAATCCTCATCCCACTCCCCGGTCCTGCGAGTCTCCCGGCCCACAGGTCGACTCCCAGCGACCTCGTAGGCTGTGGTCATGACGAACACGACCGATGTCGAGGGTACCGCCGCAGACCGCCGACACGTCTTCCACTCGTGGTCCGCGCAGGATCACATCTCGCCGCTGCCGATCGCCGGAGGCTCCGGCGCGTGGTTCTGGGACGACGACGGGAACCGCTACATCGACTTCTGCTCGCAGCTCGTGAACCTCAACCTGGGCCACCAGCACCCCCGGTTGGTCGAGGCGATCTCGACCCAGGCGGCCAAGCTGTGCACGATCGCACCGACCTTCGCGAACGACGCTCGGAGCGCGGCGGCCGACGCCATCGTCGCCCACGCGCCGGGGTCCGGCCGTGCCGGCGGCGGCCCGCTGCAGAAGGTGTTCTTCACCAACGGCGGTGCCGAGGCGGTCGAGAACGCGTTCCGCATGGCCAAGCTGCACACCGGCCGCCACAAGGTGCTGTCCGCCTACCGCAGCTACCACGGTGCGACCGCGGCGGCGATCACGTTGACCGGCGAGCCGCGTCGTTGGCCATCCGAGCCGGGGGTCCCCGGCGTGGTCCACTTCTTCGGGCCGTACCTCTACCGCTCCGCGTTCCACGCGACGACCGAGGCCGAGGAGCGTGATCGCGCACTCGAGCACCTCGAGGCGGTCATCGCCATGGAGGGGCCCGGGACCATCGCCGCGATCCTGCTCGAGAGCATCGTCGGCACCAACGGGGTGCTGGTGCCGCCCGACGGCTACCTGGCGGGGGTGCGCGAGCTGTGCGACCGGCACGGGATCCTCATGGTCAGCGACGAGGTCATGGTCGGGTTCGGTCGGACCGGCAAGTGGTTCGCGATCGACCACTGGGACGTGGTGCCCGACCTGGTGACCTTCGCGAAGGGTGTGAACTCCGGTTACGTGCCCCTCGGCGGCGTGCTGATCAGCGAGGACGTGGCGGCGAGCTTCGCGGACCGTGCGTATCCGGGTGGGCTGACCTACTCGGGACATCCGCTGGCGTGCGCGGTCGCGGTCGAGTCGATCAAGGTCTTCGAGGAGGAGGGCATCCCGGCCCGGGCGGCGGACCTGGGTGAGCGCGTCCTCGCCCCGGGGCTCGCGGAGCTCGCCGACCGCCACCCGAGCGTCGGCGAGGTGCGCGGCCTCGGGTGCTTCCACGCGATCGAGCTCGTGCGCGACCGCGAGACCCGCGAACCGCTGGTGCCCTTCAACGCCGCCGGCGCGGATGCCGCCCCGATGAACCAGGTGATGGGCGCGGCGCGCGCCGCAGGGGTCTGGCCGTTGCCGAGCGCGAACCGGCTGCACATCGCACCGCCGCTCGTCATCGACGAGGCCGACCTGGTCGACGGCATCGCCAGGCTCGACCAGGCGCTGTCGGTCGCCGACACCTTCGTCACCGGTGCTCGATGAAGGTCCTGCTGCCGATCTACGGGCTGGCGGACGCGGGTGCCGAGGCCGCCGGGCTGGAGCGGGCGGGTGTCGATGGCGTGTTCACCTTCGAGGGTCCCCACGACGTGTTCCTGCCGCTCGCCCTGGCGGGTGCGGCGACCGAGCTGTCGCTGCTGACCAACGTGGCCATCGCCTTCCCCCGCAACGCCGTGCACATGGCCCACACCTCGTGGGACCTGCACCAGCTCTCGGGTGGACAGTTCACGCTGGGACTCGGCACGCAGGTGCGGGCGCACGTCGAGCGACGCTTCGGCGTCGACTTCGAGCGGCCCGTCGCCCGCATGCGCGACACCGTCGAGGCGGTGCGGGCGATCTTCGCGACGTGGCAGGACGGCGAGCCGCTCGACCACCGCGGGCCGTTCCGGACCCACACGATGATGACGCCGGTGTTCTCGCCGCAGCAGTCGCAGTGGGGCCCGCCGCCGGTGGTCGTGGGCGGGCTCGGCCCCAAGATGTGCGCGATGGCGGCCGAGGTCGCGGACGGCCTCGCCGTCATGCCGGTCACCTCGGAGCGCTACTTCGAGTCCCACACGATGGTCTCGGTTCGAGAGGGGCTGGCTCGTCGTGACGCGTCGATGGGGTCCTTCGAGGTGCTGCCCGAGCTGATCGTGTGCACGGGACGGACCGAGGACGAGATGGCCGTCGCGGATGCGGGCTGCCGAGGGCTGCTCGGGTTCTACTCGTCGACGCCGGCGTACCGGCCGGTGTTCGAGCTCGAGGGGTACGGCGAGATCCAGCCGGTCGCTCGGTCCTTCACGAAGGAGGGCCGCTGGGACGAGCTGGCGTCGCTGATCGAGCAGCCGCTGCTCGAACGTGTCGCGGTGCGGGGTACCCCGAAGCAGGTCGCCGAGCAGATCGGTCGTCGCTACCGGGAGCACACCGACCGGGTGGCGGTGTACCTGCCGTACGCGGTGGCGGACGGCCTCGTCGAGGAGCTGCTCGACGAGCTGCACGCCGTGTAGGTGAGTCCCAGCATCGGGGCTCACTCCGCCCGCAGCGCCAACCGTCCCGAAAAACGGGACGCTTGACGAGAAGTCACTGAGAACGTCCCGTTGTTCGGGACGGTTCGGGTCGTCGGCGGTGGGGAGGGTCCTCGAGGGCGGTCGTACACTCCTCCGCCATGGCCGACACCGTCTCCGAGATCTTCGACCCGACCGCCTGGACCGAGGTCCCCGGCTTCGACTTCTCCGACATCACCTACCACCGGGCGAACGACTCGGGCACCGTGCGGGTCGCCTTCGACCGCCCCGAGATCCGCAACGCCTTCCGGCCCGCCACCGTCGACGAGCTCTACCGCGCCCTCGACCACGCTCGCATGACCTCGGACGTCGGTTGCGTGCTGCTGACCGGCAACGGCCCCTCGCCACGCGACGGCGGCTGGGCGTTCTGCTCCGGCGGCGATCAGCGCATCCGGGGCAAGGACGGCTACCGCTACGCCGAGGGTGACTCGCTCGGCACCGCGGACCCAGCCCGGGCCGGTCGACTGCACATCCTCGAGGTCCAGCGCCTCATCCGCTTCATGCCGAAGGTCGTGATCTGCGTGGT
>JAFAFN010000097.1 GCA_023423475.1 Actinomycetes bacterium
CCGCGGGCGGTGTCCGCGGCATGCGCCTGCGCGAGGGCGACGGCGTGGTCGGTGCCGATGCGATCGACCCCGAGCTGCACCTGTTGACGATCACCGATGCCGGCTACGGCAAGCGCACCGAGATCGACGAGTTCTCGGTCCAGGGGCGTGGCGGTCAGGGCGTGCGCGCCCACAAGCTGCACGCGGACCGTGGACGTGTCGTGACCGGGTTCCTCGTGGCCGAGGACGACGACCTGCTGCTGATCAACGACGCGGGTGTCCTGATCCGCACGGGCGTCAAGGACGTCTCGATCCAGGGTCGGGGTGCGACGGGTGTGCGCGTCATGCGCAACGACGACGATGCCCGTGTCGCCGCGGTGGCCAGGGTCCTGAACTCCGAGGACGCCGAGGGTTCAGATGCGGAGGATTCTGACGCGGAGGGTTCTGTCGACGTCGAGGACGCCGCCGACGGCTCGGTCACCGACGGTGCGGTGATCGACGAGGGTGCGGCTCCCGAGGACGCTGGTGCCGCCGCCGACGAGCCGGGTGACTCCGACGAGGACTGAGCGCGGCGCGGCGTCGTTGCTGATGGTGGCGGTCGTCGCCGTGGGGCTCGCGCTCTGCGCGGCGATCGGCACGTCGTCGCCGGCACTGGTCGACCGGGCCCGTGCCGAGTCCGTGGCCGACCTGAGCGCGTTGGCCGGCGTGAGCGGCGGTCGGGACGCCGCGTGGACCGTCGCCCGCGGGAGCGGCGCCGAGCTCGTGCACGTCCGGGGAGAGCTCGGTGGGACCGTCGTCGTCGAGGTGTCCCTCGGCGGTCAGCGGGCGACGGCGAGTGCTGCACCGGAGGGCCCGACGTGGCCCGAAGAGCCTGTCGGTGGTCCATGACCACCCCTAGGATGTCGCCGTGACATCGACGCCGTCAGCGGAGGAGACCGCCGTCAGTCCCGCGGCCACCGAGCCGCAGCCGGTTCGGCGCCAGCGCGCGGACGCAGCGGCGGAGCAGCGTTCGACTCCGGCCCAGGACACCGCCACGGCCGTGCCCGCTGTCGCCGTCTCGGACACCGGGTCGGCACCCCGACGCGTGCTCGGCTACCGCCGGCAGCGCTACGAGGCCCGCAAGGTCCGCCGCCTCGTCCGGCACCTCGATCCCTGGTCGATGCTCAAGCTCTCGCTGCTCGTGTCGCTGTGCATGTGGCTGATCGTCATGATCGCCGGTGTCATCCTGTGGACCGTCGCCAGCAACGCCGGCACGATCGACAGCTTCGAGGAGTTCGTGAACTCCTCGTTGTCGCTGCAGGACTGGACCCTCGACGGCAGCGTCATCTTCCGTCAGTTCGGGCTCGTCTCGCTGCTGCTGGCCCTCGGCTTCGCCGCCGCGGTGGTCATCGCCACGCTCGTGTTCAACCTGATCAGCGACGTGATCGGTGGCGTCTGGGTCTCGGTGATCGAGGAAGAGACCGCTCGACCGGTGTCGGAATCGAAACGAGACCGGTCCGTCGGGTAACGTGGTCGACCGCTGTCCGGTGCACTGCACCGGCTCGAGCGGGGCTATAGCTCAGTTGGTTAGAGCGCACCCCTGATAAGGGTGAGGTCGCTGGTTCGACTCCAGCTAGCCCCACGGACCGCTCTCCGGGAGACGCTCCCCACACAGGAGACGAGATGCGTGGACTACGGCGGGCGGTGCTCGCAGTGCTACTGGGAGCCTTGGTCGGAGCGGTGCTGCGCCTGAAGGGCGGCGAACCCAGCCCCCTCGACCGCGGTGGCTGGCGAGAGCTCGCCGGTGACGACCTCCGATGAGCCGCGGCGAGGCCCGATGACCACGGCATCCACGACGGGACGGATCGCGGTGGTCGGCGCCGGCATCCTCGGCGTGCGCATCGCGAGGGAGCTGCTCACCCCGGGTCCGGACGCGGCCCCCACCAACTCCGGTGTCACGCTGGTGACTCGTCGAGGGGAGCGTCGCTCCCAGGTCGCCTCTTCCTTCGGCTCCCAGGTGCGGGTGGTGCTCGATCGCGACGGTGTCGAGCGGGCCCTGTCGGCGGCCGACGTCGCCACGGTGGTGGTTGCACGGGAGGCAGGGCAGCAGCTCGAGGTCGCCCGGTCCCAGCTCGCTGCGGGCCGTCATGTCGTCTGCACCTCGGACGACGCGGACGAGGTGCGGGCGCTGCTCGACCTCGACGGTCTCGCTCGCGACCGCGGCGTGCGCCTCCTCGTCGGTGCGGCGATGTCGCCGGGTCTGTCGTGTCTGTTGGTTCGCCACGCCAGCACCGAGCTCGACGTGGTCGACGAGATCCACGTGTCGCGTCACGGCGCGGCCGGACCGGCGTGCGCACGCCAGCGGCTCCGCGCCCTTCGTGGCACCGCGGTCGACTGGCGCGACGGTGCCTGGGTGCGGCGGCCGGGCTTCTCGGGCCGCGAGCTCAGCTGGTTCCCCGATCCGCTCGGGGCGCGCGACTGCTACCGCGCGGATCTGGCCGAGCCCGCCCTGCTCGTCCCTCAGTTCCCGGGGGTTCAACGTGTCACGGCACGTCTCGCCGCATCACGCCGCGATCGGGCCTTCGCTCCGTTCCCCGTGCTGGTCCCACCACCCGACGAAGGCGGGATCGGCGCGATCCGCGTCGAGCTGCGGGGGTCGGTCGGACCCGGGAGCCAGGGGGAACCCGCGGGAGCACGTCGGGTCGTCGTCTACGGAGCGCTCGACCGCCCGGCGGTCGCCGGCGCGGCCGTGGCGGCGGTGGCCGCCCTGCGAGCCCCGGACGAGGGCGTGGGGGCATCCGGGCTCGCAGGAGTGAGCCCCTTGCCGTTCCTCGTCGAGCTCGCTCGCCGGGGCGTCCGCGCTGCCGCGTTCGAGCCGGAGTCCTGACGCGGCGAGTCGCAGCCGGGGGCCAGCGGAACCGTTGGGAGGAACTTCCAGCGGATGGCTCAAGATTCCGCCCCGAATGCCGACAAGATCCCACAGAGAGTGATATTCTTCGTCCACTGAATCGCACTGAGCGTGTCGGTGGAGGTCCGCTGGGGATTTTCTGGAGATTTCGCTCAAGTTCTGCGCGCCCGCGCGCCGATATCCGTCTGGCCGACGTTCGGCCAGGAGGAGACACGGTCATGGGCAAGTTGAGGGATCAGATGCAGGACGACGAGGGTGCGCTCGACGCATTCGAGTCTCCGGAGCGCAGCACCGGTCCGGCCGTGCCGCGGACCCAGGCCGAGGTGACCGCCCTGGTCGAGGAGCACCTGGCACTGGTCAACCACGTCGTGTTCCAGGTGGCCGTGCACTTCCCCCGCCACGTCGACCGCGACGAGCTCGCCCGTGCCGGTGCGCTGGGTCTGGTCGAGGCCGCCAAGCGCTACGACGAGTCCCGGGGTGTGCCGTTCAACCGCTTCGCCGCCCAGCGCATCCGTGGCGCGATCATCGATGGTGTGCGTGCCGCCGACTGGGCCCCCCGCTCGGTGCGCGCCCTCGCCCGTCGCCTCGACCAGGTCGAGCAGAGCCTGGCGAGCCAGCTGGGCCGGGTGCCGTCGCTCACCGAGACCGCAGAAGCCCTCGAGATCTCCCGCGAGGAGCTCGACCGCCTGCGTGATCGCCTCTTCCGTTCTGTCGTCCTGGCGTTCGACTCCCTCGTGGGCGACGCCGACGACGACGAGCTGACCCTGGTGGACGTGCTGACCGACCGCTCGGTCATGGAGCCGTCCGAAGAGCTCGAGAGCCGCGAGCTGCACGCCTACCTCCGTGACGCCGTCCAGCTGCTGCCCGAGCGCCACCGCCTCGTGGTCGTGGGCTACTTCATCGAGGAGCGCACGTCGCAGGACCTCGCTCGCTTCCTCGGCGTGACCGAGTCCCGTGTGTCCCAGATGCGCACCGAGGCGCTCAACCTCCTGCGACAGGGCATCGAGGCCCAGTACGACCAGGACGCGGACCGTGCGCCCGCCGAAGGTCTCGTCGCCCGTCGCCGTGCCGCCTACGCGGACGCCATCTCGGAGGCATCCGTCTGGGGCGACCGCATCTCGGCCCGCAGCGCCGAGGGTCGCAGCACCGACATCGACGTCTCGATGCTCGCCGGGGTCGCCGGCTGACGGTGGCGAGGTGAGCGGAGCCCCACCGGGAGCTGTGCGAGGCTGATGCGCATGTCAGCCGCCCCGCCGGTGATCCGCACCGAGGCCCTCGTGCTCGCCCACGGCAGCCATGTCGCGGTCGACGGTGCGGACCTCGAGCTGCCGAGCGGCACGATCATCGCCTGCATCGGCCCCAACGGGAGCGGCAAGTCCAGCTTCCTGGACGCCGTCACGGGTCTGCTCGCTCCGCGGTCGGGGTCGTTGTCGGTGCTCGGCGAGGCACCGGGGCGAGCCAGCGTGGCGTACGTCTTCCAGTCGACCGAGACACCGGCCCACCTGCCCCTCACCGTCCGAGAGGTCGTGACCATGGGTTGCTACCGCCGGAGCGGACTCGTGGGTCGTCTCGGCAGTGAGGGTCGCGCCGAGGTCCGTCGGGCCATGGAACGTGTCGGCGTCGACGATCTGGCCGACCGCCAGCTGCTCGAGCTGTCGGGCGGGCAACGCCAGCGGGTGCTCGTGGCGCAGGGGTTGGCCGCACGCGCCGACCTGCTGGTGCTCGACGAGCCCATGACCGGTCTGGACGTGACCTCGCGGGCCAGGATCCTCGAGGTGATGGCCGAGGAGCGCGCCGAGGGTCGCACCGTCGTGTTCAGCACCCACGACCTGTCCGAGGCCGCGGACGCCGACCAGGTGGTGCTGCTCGCCGGCCGGCTCGTCGCCGCGGGTCCGCCGGAGCAGGTCCTCGTCGAGGAGCACCTCGTCGAGGCGTACCGCGGGCGCGTCGTCGACGTCGCGGGAGTCCGGATCATCGACGACCCCCACCACCACGGCACGCCCGCCGACCGTCACGACGGCCACGACCACTCGCACTGAGCCAGGTCAGGCCAGGCCAGTCCAAGCCAGGTCAGCCCACGAGGTCGGGCTCAGCCCCCGAGCACCGCGATGAGCTCGTCGTGGAAGCGACCGTTGCTCGCGACGGCCGAGAAGAGCCCCTGTGCGTCGGGCGAGATGTCGCTCGAGCCGTGCCACGTGGTGAGCGTGCCGCCGGCCTCGGGGACGATGACGGTCAGCGCGGCGATGTCCCACCAGGCGAGGATCGGGTCGGTCATCGCGTCGATGCGGCCGCTCGCCACGAGCGCGTACCCGTAGGCGTCGCCCCATGTGCGGATCTGCGCGCCGGCATCGACGAGGCGCCCGAAGAGCGCGCCGTCCCACAGCTCGAACGCGGTGCTCGAGACGTAGGCGCCCTCGAGCCGGTCGTGCGACGAGACCGTCGTCGGCGCACCGTCGAACTGGCAGCCGAGGCCACGACCCGCGGCGACGGTCTCGCCGAGCGCGGGCAGGTTGATCACGCCGATCGCCGGGCCGTGCTCGTCCTCGAGGTAGAGCAGGTTCGAGTAGGTGCCGACCCCGTGGGTGAAGGCCTTCGTGCCGTCGATGGGGTCGATCACCCAGCGGCGACC
>JAFAFN010000218.1 GCA_023423475.1 Actinomycetes bacterium
CCCAACGGCACCACCGAGCTCCGACTCAGCAGGGCACCGTTCCGTCGCTACCTCGAGGCGCTCGGGGTCAAGGTCGTCAAGGCGCCGTTCAAGACGGTCCCCGCTTCGGTGCTGCAGGCCCCGCAGCCGTTCGTCGCGGCGTTCCTGCGGGGACTCTTCGACGCAGACGGCTGCGCCGTCCTGAACCCCGAGAAGGGGAGCTACGTCGGCCTGGGTTCGGCGTCGCCCGAGCTCCTGAGGGGTGTCCAACGTCTCCTGAGCGGCTTCGGCATCGTCAGCCAGATCTATCGGACCCGATCGGCTTCGGAGACGCCGGGCTTCAGCTACACGACGGTCGCGGGGGAGGATCGGCAATACGCCTCCCGAACCGACATGTACGACCTGCGGATCTCGGGTGCAGGGATCGCGCAGTACGCGACCGAGATCGGCTTCTCGGTGCCACACAAGCAGGATCGGATCGCAGAGATCGCGGAGTCCTGGAAAGAGGGCCCCTACTCGCCCAAGCCGTGGACGACGCTGAGCAGTCGCGTCGAGGACGGCATCGAGACGACCTACAACCTCTCCGAGCCCGCCAACCACAGCTACGTGGTCAACGGGTTGGTCGTTTCCAACTGCAGCGAGCACCTCCGGCTCGCGAACAGCGCGTGCAACCTCGCCTCGCTGAACCTGCTGCGCTTCCTCGACGACGACGGCGTGTTCGACGTCGACGGCTTCGAGCACGCCGTGCGGGTCACGGTGACCGCCCAGGACATCCTCGTCGGTGCGTCCGACTACCCGACCCCGGCGATCGCCGAGATGACCGCCGCCAGTCGGGACATCGGGCTCGGCTACACCAACCTCGGTGCCTGTCTCATGGCGCTCGGGTACGCCTACGACTCCGATCTCGGCAGGGCATGGGCCGCTGCGGTCACGGGACTGCTCACGGGGGCAGCGGCGGTCCGCTCCACCGAGCTCGCCGCCGCGCTCGGGCCGGCTCCGCTCTACGCCGCAGATGCGGCGGCGTGGAACCACGTTTACGAGCTGCACCGCGACGCCGCACGGGCGGTCCCCTCGGTCGAGGCCCAGCCCGCACTGGCCGAGCGGTCGGTCGGGGTCTGGGAGCGTGCGGTCGACGCCGTGCGCGCCGTGGGTGCCCGCAACGCCGAGCTGACCGTCGCTGCGCCGACCGGCACCATCTCGTTCATGATGGACGCCGACACCACGGGCATCGAGCCCGATCTGGGCCTGGTGAAGTTCAAGAAGCTCGTCGGTGGCGGCTCGCTCGAGATCGTCAACCGGACCGTGCCCCGAGCGCTGCAGCGCCTCGGCTACGACGACGTGCAGATCGACGACATCACCGCCCACATCGCGGAGCACCACTCCGTGCTGGGTGCGCCGCACCTCGACCCGGCGCACCTGTCGGTCTTCGCCTGCGCCATGGGCGACAACGTCATCTCGTACCAGGGGCACCTGCGGATGATGGCGGCGATCCAGCCCTTCTTCTCCGGCGCCATGTCGAAGACGGTCAACGTGCCGGAGTCGACCACGGTCGACGAGATCGAGCAGCTGTTGATCGAGTCCTGGCAGCTGGGCATCAAGTGCGTGGCGCTCTACCGGGACAACTGCAAGGTCGCCCAGCCGCTCAGCACGGGCAAGGGTTCGGCCGCAGCATCCACGAGCGACGCGGTCGCACCCGCGGCGGTGACCGAGGTGATCGAGGCCATCGCACGGCCGACGCGTGAACGGCTGCCCCGGTCGCGCTCGTCGCGCACGATCGAGTTCCGAGTGGCCGACTGCAAGGGCTTCGTCACCATCGGCGAGTACGGCGACGGTCGCCCGGGCGAGCTGTTCATCAGGGTCTCGAAGCAGGGTTCGACCCTCGCCGGCATCATGGACGCCTTCGCCATCTCGGTGAGCCACGGACTGCAGTACGGCGTGCCGTTGCGGGCGTTCGTCCACGCCTTCGTCGGCATGCGCTTCGAGCCCGCCGGCATGACCGACGACCCCGAGGTCCGCCTCGCGAACAGCCTGATCGACTACCTGTTCCGGCGCCTCGCGCTCGAGTACCTGCCGTATGACGAGCGTCTCGACCTCGGCATCCTGGGGACCTCGGAGCGGCTGCAGCAGACCCTCCCGGGGGTCGAAGAGGCGGCGACGCCGACCGCCACCAGCATCGACCTCACCGGCGGGGTGCCGGTGGTCGAGTCCGACGCGACGCCCGCGGCCCCGACCGCGCCGGCGCCATCGTCGCCACACGGGGTCGGTGTCGCTGCCGATGCACCGCTGTGCATGCAGTGCGGGATCCAGATGACGCGAGCGGGCTCCTGCTACGTCTGCGGTGAGTGCGGCACGACCAGCGGCTGCTCCTGATCCGCGGCCGTTGGGCCCGGTCGGAATGAACCGGTCGACCCATTGCGGAGCGTACGACACCTCCGAGAGGATGGACCCCATGGCGATCGACGACCCGCTCCACGCCTGTCGGGCCGACATCGAGGCCGGTGGTCACACCGTCGCCGCCATCGTCGGCGACGAGTCCGGTTGCGACTGGGCATACTCGATCGGACTGATGCACAGCTACGGACATCCCGAGCTGATCATCGTGGGTCTCGAGGCACCGTTCGCCGGCGCCGTGATCGAGGTGCTCTCACGACGTGTCGGCGAAGGCGAGCACTTCATCCCCGGCTCGTCGATCGAGCTCGACGGGGGCCTCGAGCTGCGGCTGCACCTCGTCGACCCGCTGTGGTGCAGCCGAGGTGACTGGTTCTCGCTCGGCCGAGAGGTCATGGGGACCTGGGGTGAACGCTGGCCGACGTCGATCCAGCTGACCTGGCCCGACGCCGACGGCACCTTCCCCGAGCAGCCGGGCGACCCGGCCTGGGCGTTCCGTCAGCCGATGCTCTTCGCGGTCTGAGCGCCCGGCGCGCCGGGTGGTCGGCCCGGGTGGCTCTGCTACCGTCCGAGCGCTCGTGGGAACCATCCGTGTCCTCCAACTCGTGGCCGACACCGACCCGGACCCGTCGACCGATGCGGCGCTCGTCCTGCACCAGCGCCTCGTCGGGCAAGGTCTCGAGGTCCGCACGCTCGCGCTCGCTCCCGGCAACCTCGCCGGCCACGAAGCGCTGCTGCCCGTGATCGCACACTCGCGCCGCTCGATCGCCGCGCGGACCGGCGTGCAGGCGGAGCGGAAGTGGGCCGATGTCGTGGTCCTGCACGGTCCGCGGGCCCTCGTCGGAGCGACCGTCCCACCACGGTCGAGTCGTCCGCCCACGGTCTATGCCGCTGCGGTCGCCGCAGGGCTCGACGATCTCGACATCGGCGGTCGCAACGTGGGGCGCTTCGCCGAACGGCTCGCCGCGGTGGTCGTGCCCCAGGGGCAGGGCGCCGGCGGCGCCCCGAGCGAGGCCGTGGCCATCGCCGCCGACGAGGCCGGCGGAGCCGAATGGGCCGGTCTGCTCGGCCGGCTGGTCGCGGCCGACGCAGCCCGCGGCGCCTGAGCGCAGGTGACGCTGACCATGGCGGCGCTCAGCCCCGGCGAGACGGCTCGGTCGGTGAAGTGTCGCGACAGGTGCCGACAGCTACCCTCGGCGCGATGAACGGAGGGAGCATCGGGCGATCGCGCGTCGCACACGCCGCGCTGGTGCTGCTGGCCGCGCTGACCGTGCTCGCCTCGGGTTGCATCCCGACCGACAACAGCGAGCCGAGGGAGATCGACGACGGCTCCGATTCGGCCGCAGCGGATCGTCCCGCGCCGACGTTC
>JAFAFN010000222.1 GCA_023423475.1 Actinomycetes bacterium
ACCAGCAGGTGGGCGAGGATGAACGAGTCGCCCGCACCCGCATGGCGGGAGAACACGAGCACCGGGACGTCGTCGCGGGCGGGGGTCGCCAGCAGCGGCTCGTCGATCGCCAGGTCGTCGGGCACACCCTCGCTGACGAGTCGGAGTCCGAGCACCCGAGCGGCGGACCCGACCAGACCCCTGAGGTACCAGCCGATCAGCTTCACGTGCGCCCGGCGGAACCGATCGGTGCGCAGCTTCCACCCGAAGCCGCTCAGCACCCACAGCACGGCGAGCGCGCAGATCCCGAGGCTCTCGCGCAGCAGGTAGACCACGAGGAACCAGAACAGGCGGAGTGCTCGCCAGCGCCCCGGCAGGAACCGCACGGCGAAGGCCAGCACGAGCACCACGAGCGGGGTCAGACCGACCACGACCGCGGTCGCCAGCACCATCGCCGGGGCGATGACCACGCGCCGCACCGGCGTCGGCGGCAGCCAGGCGCTCATCTGGCCAGGCCCAGGTCGGCGAGGTAGGCCGTCGTGGCCCGCTCGGCGGCATCGATGCGCGACTCGATGTCGGAGAAGTCGTTGTAGCGGAGCTGCCGCAAGTCGTTGAAGCGCGGCCCTGTCCCGCCGGTGGGCAGCACGTGCACCGCGACGCCGTCGGGCAGCGCGGACATCGCCGTCGCGAAGCTGTGACGCCGCGCCAGCTCGAACGCGACGAGCGCGACCTCGTGCGGCCGCCGTGGCACGGCCAGCGGCTGCTCGATGCGGCCGACCTGCAGCACGTGGATCGTGGTCGCGCCGAGCGCGATGGCTCGCTGCACGGGGATGGAGTCGACGATGCCGCCGTCGAGGTAGTGACGGCCGCCGAGCTCGACCGGCGGCAGCAACCCCGGCACCGCCGCCGACGCGAGCACCGCCGGGACCGCAGGGCCCGACGAGAACCAGGTGGCGGCGCTGGTCTCGATGCACGCGGCGACGCACTCGAAGCGGATCGGCAGGTCCTCGATGCGCTCGTCGCCGAGCACGTCGGTGAGCAGGTGCCGCAGGGCGTCGTTGGAGTGCAGGCTCGTCCTGGTGGTGGCGATGTGGCGAACACGATCGACGATCGACCCGCCGAAGACCCCGCTGCGGTCGACCCTGCCCCACATCGCCTGCAGCCGGTCCACTCCCGCGGGCGTCGGATCCGCGGCGAGTGCCGCGCCGTTGATCGCTCCGATCGACGTGCCGAGCACCAGGTCCGGCACGACGTCCGCGTCGAGCAGCGCTCGCAGCATCCCGACCTCGGCGGCACCGAGTCGACCACCGCCACCGAGCACGAACGCGGTCCCGCCGGGACCCGGGAACCGATCAGGACCAACCATCCGCGACGATCGTTCCACAGCCGTCGCTAGCGTTCAGGTATGGACGACGTGGCCGAGCCGCTCGGCGGCGACCCGGAGGACCACCGCTCGGTCCGCGGCGGCTGGTTGCGGGCCACGGTGCTCGGAGCGAACGACGGCTTGCTCTCGACCGGCGCGCTGCTGCTCGGCGTGGTCGCCGCCGGCGGGGACCGGGCGGTCGTGCTCACCTCCGGCATCGCGGGACTCGCAGCGGGTGCCGGCTCGATGGCGCTGGGCGAGTACGTGTCGGTCAGCTCGCAACGTGACGCGGAGCGGGCGGACCGGGTGGTCGAGCAGCAGCACCTCGAAGAGGACCCCGAGGGCGAGCTGGCCGAGCTCACCGAGATCTACGAGGACCGCGGCCTGCCCCACGAGCTCGCCGGCGAGGTCGCCGAGGTCCTGATGGCCGAGGACCCTCTCGGCGCCCACCTCCGCGACGAGCTCGGCCTGACCGACATCCATCGCGCCCGCCCGATCCAGGCAGCGGTCCTGTCGTTCCTGGCCTTCTCCCTCGGCGCGGCGATCCCCATCGCCGTCGCCGCGCTCGTCGACGAGTCGTACCGGGGCGCCGCCATCGTGGTCTCGACGTTGCTCTCGCTCGCCGTGCTCGGCGCGATCGCCGCCTCGCTCGGTGGCGCGTCGAAGCTGCGCGGTTCGTTGCGGGTGCTGCTCGGCGGCGCACTCGGGCTCGCGGTGACCTACGCCGTCGGCTCCCTGTTGGACGCGACCATCACCTGATGGACGCGACGACGGGCCGGCACACGGCCGGCCCGTCGGGCGGAGATCCAGGAGCGGAGGCTCGGCTCAGCAGCCGGTGCCGTTCCAGGCGGAGCGACCGCCGTTGTTCACCAGGTAGAGCGCCACGGCGTCCTGGACGTACCAGGGAGCGTGGGCGGCACGGGCGTAGCCGGCGTGACCCGAGCGGGACGAGACGTTGCGCCAGGTGCTGTCGAGGAACTGGTAGGCGCCCGACGCGGTGCTGCGCGGGTTCTGTGCGCCGTAGCCGCGGGTGTGGGGGGCCGGGCCGCGGTCCGACTCGTGGCGACGCACGCAGGTCAGGAACGGGTGGTTCTGGACCGAGCGGCGCTGCGCGTCGATGGCGTTCGCCACGTTGCGGGCGATGACCGCCTGCTGGACCGTGACCTCTTCCGGCTCGATGCGGCCGTTGCCGTTGAAGTCCGGGACCCAGGTCTCGACCGGGCCGGTCGGGAAGCAGGCCGTGGCGGCGATGGCGATGAGTGCGGCACCTGCGAGCAGACCGACACGCCGGGACCGGCGTGCACGACGTGCGCCGG
>JAFAFN010000231.1 GCA_023423475.1 Actinomycetes bacterium
GCGTCACGACCGGGACGCCGCTGGTGTCCATCGCATCGATGTTCCCCGCGATGACGTTCAGTCGGGTCGACCCACCGAAGCCGTAGACCAGCGACATGCCGTAGAGCAGGATCGCCGAGGCGAAGACACCCATCAGGTAGTACTTCAAGCCCGCCTCGTTCGACTTCTCGTCGCCCTTGCGCCAGGCGGCGAGCATGTAGGCCGGGATCGACAGCAGCTCGAGCGCCACGAAGATCATGAGTAGGTCACGTGCCGAGGCCATGACGAGCATGCCGAGCACCGCGGTGGTCAGCAGCGAGTAGTACTCGCTCTCCCAGTAGTCACCCTCGGCGACGTAGTTCGTCGACAACAGGATGACGACGTAGGCGCTGACGAGGAACAGCGACTTGAGCACCAGCGACATCGGGTCGACGACGTAGGACCCGTCGAAGAGCACCCGGGTCGAGCCGTCCACCGCGAGGGTGATGATCGGGATGAGTGCGCCGAGCAGCGTCAGGTTGGCGAGCGCCGGCATGTACGCCTTGGCCCGGTCCAGCTTCACCGCGTCGAGCAGGATCAGCAGGCAGCCACCGAGTGACAGCACGATCTCCGGAGCGAGCGCGTGCCAGTCGATGGTCGGCGACTGGTACCCCGGGTCGGGGAGGAGCTGGAGGAGCGAGGCGAGCACGGTGGATCAGTTCCCGCCCACGACCGCGGCGATCGCGGTGACCGCCGGGTTGGTGACGTCGAAGATGAGACCGGGGAAGAAGCCGAACACGACGATGAGGACCAGGATCGGCGTCCACGCGATCCACTCGGTCGGCTGGACGTCGGTGATGTGCGGATCGTCCGCGAACTCCTCGGTCGGCGTGCCGAAAGCGGTGCGCTGGTAGAGCCACAGGAGGTAGCCCGCGGCGAGCACCGTGCCGAGTGCGGCGACGACCATGAGCGTGCGGAACAGGGCGATGTTGAGGCCGACCGCCGGGCTGTACGCCGAGAGGATGGCCGGGAACTCGCCCCAGAAGCCGGCGAGGCCGGGCAGACCGAGTGAGGCCATGGTGGCGAAGCCGAGGATCCAGCCCATCTTCGGGGCCGACACGAGGAGGCCGCCGAGACGCTTGATCTCGAGGGTGTGGTAGCGGTCCTTCATCGAGCCGGCGACGAAGAACAGCATGCCGGTGATGAGACCGTGGGCGACCATGCCGAACACCGCGGCGTTCATGCCGAAGTCGGTCAGCGTGGCGATGCCGAGCATCACGTAACCCATGTGGGCCACCGACGAGAAGGCGATGAGTCGCTTCATGTCGGTCTGTGCGAGACAGCCGAGTGCGCCGTAGATGATGCCGATGGCGGCGAGCACACCGATGATCGGGGCCCACCAGCGGGCGCCGACGGGCAGGATCGGGATGGCGATGCGGATGAAGCCGTAGGTACCGAGCTTCAGGAGCACGGCGGCCAGGATGACCGAGCCGGCGGTGGGTGCCTGGGTGTGCGCGTCGGGCAGCCAGGTGTGGAACGGGAACATCGGGACCTTGATGCCGAAGCCCATGAACATGCCGCCGAAGATGATGATGGCGGTGGTCCTGGCGATACCGGCACCGCCAACCTCGGAGAGCTCCATCATGTTGAAGGTGCGCAGCGCCTCACCCGTGATCGGGTCCTTCGACAGGAAGTACACCGCGAGGAACGACACGATCATGAGCGCCGAGCCGAAGAGCGTGTAGAGGAAGAACTTGATCGATGCGTACTGACGCTGCGGACCGCCCCACACGCCGATGAGGAAGTACATCGGGAGCAGGACGACCTCGAAGAAGACGAAGAAGAGGATGAGGTCCTCGGCGAGGAACGAGCCGATCATGCCGGTCTCGAGGATCTGGATGAGGGCGAAGAACGCCTTCGGGTTCCCGGGCTCGGGCAGGTGCCCGAAGCTGTAGATGATGACGAGCGGCACGATGAACAGCGTCAGGGCCATCAGCGGCAGCGACAGCCCGTCGAGGCCGAGGATGAACCGGCTGTTGATCAGCTCGATCCAGCTGCGGTTGACGACGAACTGCATGTCGCCCGCGGCGTTGTAATCGAAGTTGATCATGATGAGCGCGCCCATCACCGCCGCGGCGAGGGAGGTGCCGAGGGCAAGTCCCTTGATCGGACCCTCGGACTCCTTGGGCATGAGCATCATCACCAACGCGCCGGCGAGCGGCAGGAAGATGGTGAGGATCAGACCCCAGTCGTTCAGGAAACTCTTCATCGGTTTCGGCTCTCCCTACTCGTCATCAGCCGATTGCCACCACGAACACGCCGGTCAGCACCGCGACGCCCACGAAGAACAGGGCTGCGTACTGCTGGATCCGGCCGGACTGCACCACTCGGAGCAGCCCACCCAATCCACCGGCACCGGCGCCGGTGGTGTTGACCGCGCCATCGACGACGGTCTGGTCCACGTTGTCGTAGACCCAGTTGCCGGCCGAGGCCGCACTCCTGCCCACGCCGTTGACCACGGCATCGAGCATGTGCTGGTTCGCCCAGTTCGCCGCTCGTGCGAGCGGCCCCTTGACGAAGCCGACGATGACCGTGGTGTACAGCCAGTCGAAGTAGTACTTGTTGACCAGGATGTTCTTGAAGAACGCGGCGACCTTGTTGCGCTCGGACAGGCCGTGCAGCCCGGCGAAGGCGCCCTTCCAGAAGTACAGGTACGTGAGCACGATGCCGGCGCCGGCCACGGCGACCGAGAACACCGCCAGCGGCAGGTTGAACTCCGCGTGCGACAGCTGGGGGAAGTACAGCCCGACCGGCTCGACGAAGTGCTCGAAGCGGGTCTGCGCTCCCTCGGGCAGGAAGGTGAACGCCGCGGGCAGGTTGAACACACCGGCCACCGCGCCGAGCGTGGCGAGGATGATCAGCGGCACCGTGATGCGCGGACCGGACTCGTGCGGCGTGCCGTGGCCGCGGTACTCACCGAAGAACGCGTACCAGATCGTGCGGGTCATGTA
>JAFAFN010000238.1 GCA_023423475.1 Actinomycetes bacterium
ACCAACCCCGGATGGCGGATGGTCGACGCCAACCCTTCCAGCGCGGCAGTGAAGCTCCAGCAGTCCACGCCCCGGCCGCCATGTTCCGGCGGCACGACCATGCGCCACAGCCCCGCCTGCACCAGTCGGTCCCATCGGCGGCGGTCGAATGCGCCGGGCGGCGGCTCGCCTGCCTCGGACTGCCCGATGCGGGCATATTCCGCGCGGATCGCGGCCCGCGCCTCGTTCCAATGCATCTGCATGGCCTTGCCTCCGATATGCGGGTCAGGCGCGGCTTTGATAGCGGGCGACGGCGTGCTTGAATTCCTCGGGCACCGGATAGGTCTTTTGCGACTCGTAGTCGAACATGACATGGGTCGAGCTGGCCCGCGCCACCTCGCGGCCGCTGTCGTCGGCCACCTGCATGACATGCTCCATCTCGAAGCTCTTGTTGCCGAAGCTGGTCACCCGGCTGAGGATCGAGATACGGTCGCCATAGACCGCCTGCGAGACATATTCGCAGGAGGTGCGCACCATGATATGCGGCAGCTTGCGGCTCTTTGGCAGTTCCAGCAGCCCGTGCATGTATTCCAGATAGGCCGATTGCAGGTAATCGTAATAGATCGGGCTGCTGACATGGCCCATGGAATCGGTGTCGCGATAGCGCACCTCGATCTGGGTTTCGAACGGTTTTTCGTCCATTGCGTCCTCCGGTCTGTTGGGGGTGTCCGACATGCATGGTCAGACATGGGCGCGGCAACATCTGGCGACGGGGCTGGAGGGGCCGTGAATGGTAAAGCCCATCGGCACCGGGCCATAGCGGCGCAGGATGCGCAGCCCGTTCAGCCCGGCGGCGGCAAGCGTGGTGATGCAGCCCTCGGCCTCGCCCTGCGCGCATTGCTCGGCGGCGATGGCGGTGCTGGAAACGAAGCGTCGCTCGATGCGGGGCGGCAGCAGGGATTGCGGTGCGGGATGCGTTGCGCATAGCCGCGGCTCGGCCTGCTGGTCCGGGCGGACGGCCAGCACCATCTCGTCCGTGTCCATGATGAACATGTCGATCAGCCGCATGACCTGCAGATGGCGGTAGATGATGGAATGCAGCTCGGGATAGGCGACGACGCCCAGCATGACCTCGCGCTCGCGGCCGGCGGCCTCGCCCGCGGCCTGTTCCATGCTGCGATGCAGGACGATCTCGGCGCGGTCGCAGCGACCGGCGATCCAGGATTGCGCGGCGCGCTGGCAATTCGTGCCTTGGGGACCCAGCGTGTGGACCCGGCGGACCCAGGCAAAGGAGCGGACAAGCCTTTCCCCCGCAGGCGGAACGGGGGCCTGCGTGGAAAGCCGGATGCGGTTCAGCGTCAACGCAGGCGGTCGTTCGTCCATGAAGTCGCCTCTTCCAGCCCGAAACATGCCCGCATGGAACACGCCGGGCGTGTCCGGCACAAATCGGAAATCCTGATGGGCAACCCCGGCTATATCCGAGGGCTGCCCCGGCAGGTTTCCGCTTTTCTCATGGAGATGGCTGCGCATCCTCACTGTGTGGTGGGGATGGAAGCAGGGTCGGGCGCGCATCACTGGGGTCGTTGCCTTACGGAGATGGGTCATGATGTCCGGCTCATGCCACCTCGGTATGTTCGCCCCTATGTGAAGGGCAACACCTTCGGCATCACGAAGCGCGGCAACACCTAACCTCAGCCTTGAAGAGGCCATTGATCGTCTTGGCCAAGGCGTTGTCATAGCTGTCGCCGACGCTGCCCACCGAGGGTTCGATGCCAGCTTCCGCCAGCCGCTCACTGTAGCGAATGCTCAGATACTGCGAACCGCGGTCGCCATGGTGGACCAGCCCCATGCCCTTGGTTGGGCGGCGTTCGTGAACCGCCTGCTCCAAGGCATCGAGAACGAACCCCGCATGGGCCGAGGTGCTGACCCGCCAGCCGACGATCCGCCGGGCATAGGCATCGATCACGAACGCGACGTAAGCGAAGCCTTTCCAGGTGGCGACATAGGTGAAGTCGTCGTCCATTGGGCTCGGACCAATGGCGCCACAATGGACGACCCCAGAGCATGTTCGGCGCAGGCACGCGAAACTGGCGGTTGACCTTGTCCAGCGGGCATGGCGCCTTCTTGTCCGGGATCGTGGTCCGGTGCGGCTTGCCCCGGACAATGCCTTGAATGCCCATGCTCTTCATCAGCCGCGCTACCGTGCAGCGGGCGACATCGAAACCCTCGCGGCCAAGCTGCCGCCAGATCTTCCTCATGCCGTAGAACCGCCAGTTCTCTTCGAAAACCCGAAGGATCTCAGGGCGGAGAGCCTCGTCCCGGCGAGCCCGATCAGACAGCAGGGCCGGATCGGCCCGCTTGGCCAGACGTTCATAGTAGGTGGACGGGGCGATCGGCAGAACCGCGCAGATCGCCTCGACCCCGTGCGCATTCCGATGCGCGTCGATGAAGCCCACCATCACTTCGACCGGCGGTCGCGCTCCGCCATCGCAAAATATGCTGACGCCTTGCGGAGAACCTCGTTGGCCTGGCGCAACTCGCGGTTCTCGCGTTCCAGCGCCTTCATCTTCTCGGCCATCTCGGTCGGGATCCCTGCCCGCTGGCCGCTGTCGACCTCGGCCTTCTTCACCCACTCGTTCAGGGTATGGGCAGAACAGCCGATCTTCGCGGCAATCAACACGATCGCCTGCCATCGCGACCCATGCTGCCCCTCGTTATCGAAGACCAGCCGCACCGCGCGTTCACGCACTTCGGGGGAAAACTTGTTCGTCGTCTTGCTCATGATGCTCCATCCTACTCAGGAGTTGGAGCCTCCGGAAAACCCGGCGCGGTTCACTCCGCGCCCGGCGCATTTGCTCAGAACGACCGAACCAAATACCAATCTTAAATCCACAGACTCTTGTTATGAACGAGGAACCGCCGGGGGCAGATCAGTGCCAATATCTTACACTCAATGCACTGAAAGCCATTCGCGATACCAAGATGAACAACGTCGATCCTACAGCTTGGCTCACCCAGGCCCTCAAGCGCATCGCCAACCAATGGCCGAGCGCCAAAACCGACGCCCTCATGCCCTGGAACTACACGCCCTGAACGGCCTCGGCTTCTTGCTTACCTGGAAACAGCCCTTTGCGCATCAAGATGCGG
>JAFAFN010000259.1 GCA_023423475.1 Actinomycetes bacterium
ACGGCGCACCCGGGCCGACGAGGGCGTCAGCCCGTCTCGTCGCCGGGGTGCCAGCATCCCCTGCAGCAGGGACGATCCCACCCTTGTGCGGCGAACGGAGCTGCGTTCAGATCTCTCTGTGCCCGAACGACCCGCCGACGACGACCCCCTCCGGGGAGCTCCCGACCGCAGCGATGCAACGATCACCGTGCTGCTCGCTGACGACAACCTGCTGGTGCGGGAAGGTGTGCGGGCGCTGCTCTCGATCGAGCCCGACCTGACCGTCGTGGGTGTCGCGTCGGATCACGACGAGTTGGTCGCCCGGGCGGGTGAGCTCCGCCCCCAGGTGGTGGTGACCGACATCCGGATGCCGCCGAGCTTCCAGGACGAAGGCATCGAGGGCGCCAAGGAGGTCCGCAAGCGGCATCCCGGCACCGGGGTCGTGATCCTCTCGCAGTACGACGATCCGGAGTACGCCATCGCCCTGCTCGACGAGGGTGCTGCCGGCTACGCCTACCTGCTGAAGGACCGGGTCTCGGACGGCAATCGCCTGGCGCGCGCCATCCGCGAGGTCGCCACAGGAGGGTCGATGCTGGACCCGGAGATCGTGGGTGCGCTCGTGCGGCCGGTACGCGATGACGGCGCGCTGAGCGACGACGAAGAGCTCTTGTTGGGGCAGCTCGCAGAGGGTCGCCCGGTGAAGGCGATCGCGGCGTCGATGGGGAGCACGCCGGAGGCGGTCCACGACGCCACCGAGTCGCTGTTCATGTCACTCGCGAAGGGTGCCTCGGCCGGTCAGGAGAGCGCGCTGCGGCGACTCCGGATGCTCCAGCAGGCGATCGTGACCCGGGAGGAGCAGGGCGAGACCCTGAGCCGGCTGCTCCCGTCGCGTCTCGCTGAGCGACTCCGCACCGACCGGGATGCACTGGACCGCACCGAACGGCTCGAGGTCACCGTGCTCATGTCCGACGTGCGGGGCTACTCGGCGATCGCCGAGCGCACCGACCCGACGGTGCTCGCCGGGATGCTCAACGGTCATCGACGAGAGATGAACACCGCGATCCTCGAGCTCGACGGCACGGTCATGCAGTACGTCGGCGACGCCGTGATGGCGGTCTTCGGCGCGCCGTTCCCCCAGGACGACCACGCGGATCGGGCGTTGGCCGCAGCAGCGGCGATGCACGAACGCCAGGAGCTGCTCGACGAGACCTGGCGCGACGCCGGACTCCCGCCGTTCGGTCTCGGCATCGGTCTGTCGACCGGCGAGGTCGCGGCCGCCCTGCTCGGCAGCGAGGAACGGCTGGAGTACACCGTCGTGGGCGACACGGTGAACCTCGCCCAGCGGCTCCAGGACCTGGCCCGGCCGGCTGGCACGACGGTGATCAGCGACGCGACGAGGTGCGCATCGACGACATGTCCGGAACTCGAACCGCTCGGCATGCAACATGTGAAGGGACGCGAGGCACCGGTGGTCGCACACCGCATCGCTGCGAGGAGGAGGACATGAACGAGACGCACCCAGATCCCGGGACTCCCCAGGTCGACCCGGTGCTCCGTGTGCGCGGCCTGCGCCGCACCTTCGAGGCGGACCTCGCTCCGGTTCGGGCGCTGCGAGGCGTCGACCTCGACGTCACCCCCTCGGAGTTCGTCGCCATCATGGGGCCATCGGGCTGCGGCAAGTCCACGTTGCTGAACCTGGTCGCCGGGCTCGACCTCGCGGACGATGGCGAGATCGCCATCGCCGGCGAGGTCATCACCGGGCAGGACGCCAACTGGCTGGCGAAGATGCGCCGCCGACACGTCGGCATCGTCTTCCAGTTCTTCAACCTGCTCGAGGGGATGACGGCGCTCGAGAACGTCGTCATCCCCGCGATGATCGCCGGTTCGTCGCGCCGCCCCGCCGAGTCGCGGGCACGAGACCTGCTCGACCTGCTCGGTCTGGGGGACAAGACCGAGGAGCTGCCGTCGGTGCTCTCCGGGGGGCAACGACAGCGACTCGCGATCGCCAGGGCGCTCGCGAACGAACCGACACTCCTCCTGGCGGACGAACCGACCGGCGCGCTCGACAGCGAGGGCGGACGAGAGGTGCTCGAGTTGTTCCGCCGGCTCCACGACGACGGCCAGACCATCGTGATGGTCACCCACAGCGACGAGGTCGCCGCCGGCGCCGACAGGATCGTGACCATGCGCGACGGCCGGGTCGAGTGACGGCGACGAGCCTGTCCGTCGTGATCGGAGGGATCCTGACGGCAGGATCCGCCGTCGTCGTCGCTGCACGCCGCGCCCGATCGACGGGCCTGGCCCGCGGACGGCTGCTGTGGCTGGCGTGGGGTGTCGTCGTCACCGTCGCGACCACGGTGGTCGGTGCCACCCTGCACCTGTTGGTGGACCGTCCGGATGCGCCCTTCACCTGGCTGGCCGTGGGCATCGTCGTGATCCCGCTGTCGATGTTGGTCGGTCGGGCCCCGGCCGCCGCGAAGATCGCCGAGCGGGTCGTGGTCTCGACGGTCGTCGTGGTCGGCCTCGTGGCGCTGACCGGCGCGGTGTACGTCTTCGTCGTCCTCGGACTGGGCCGTGCCCCCGAGGAGGGCGAACGGTCCCTGCTCGTGTTGTCGATGACGGCGGCCGCACTCGCGTGTCTGCTGGCGGTACCCGCACGGCGACGTCTCGAGGAGCGTACGAACCAGCTGGTCTACGGCGAACGACACTCCCCCGACGAAGCCCTGCGGACCTTCGGCGGCCGGATGACCCGATCCGTGCCCATGGACGAGCTCATGCTGCAGCTCGTCGAGACCCTGCGGGCGACGATGCGCCTTCAGCAGGCAGAGGTCTGGACCGGCGACCACGGACGACTCACCAGGGCGGTGTCGGTCCCCGACCGCGGACCCGCCCGCCTCGAGCTGCAGGGCGACGAGCTGTCGGTCGTGGCACGGGGCCACGCACAGGGCAACGCGTGGTTGGCGATGTGGGCACCGGCGTTGCTCGAGGGCCGCGACGACCGCTTGGTCCGGTCGGTGTCGGTGACCCACCTCGGCGAGCTGTTGGGGCTCATCGTGCTGGAGCGTCGAGCGGACGAGGTGCCCTTCACCGAGGAAGAGGATCGGGTGCTGGTCGACCTGGCCCGACAGGTCGGACTCGCGCTGCACAACGTGCAGTTGGATTCGGCGCTCCAGGCGTCACTGGACGAGCTCGAGGTCCGCAACGCGGAGCTCGAGGCGTCACGTGCGCGCATCGTGGCTGCGGCCGACGAGTCCCGCCGGACGATCGAACGCAACCTGCACGACGGGGCCCAGCAGCACCTGGTCGCGCTCGCGGTGAAGGTCGGGTTGATCCGCACCCTCATGGGCGCCGACCCGGACACCGCGGCGTCGATGGTCGAGGAGCTCCGCGGCGACGTGCAGGCGACGTTGACCGAGCTGCGAGAGCTCGCGCACGGCATCTACCCGCCGCTGCTGCGCGACCGGGGCCTCGGCGAGGCACTGCGCGCAGCGGCGAACCGTTCGACCCTCCCCACCTCGGTCGACGTCGAGATCGAGGACCGCTTCGCGACCGACGTCGAGGCCGCGGTCTACTTCTGCTGCCTCGAGGCGATGCAGAACGCCGGCAAGTACGCCGGTGAGTCGGCCGCCGTGTGCGTCCGGGTCAGACTCGAGGACGACGTGCTGTTCTTCGCCGTTTCCGACGACGGGGTCGGCTTCGACGTCGGTGGCGCCGTGGACGGCCACGGATTCGTCAACATGACCGACCGACTCGGTGCGCTCGGCGGCGAGTTGCAGCTCATCACCTCGCCGGGTGGTGGTGCGACGGTCAGCGGCCGTGTGCCGGTCAGGTCGTCTGCGTGACGCGCCCGGCCCAGATCTCGCGCAGCACAGCGGGAGAGATGTCTTCCTTGTGGAGGTAGCAGGCAGCGCCACAGCTGTCGGCGTCCGCGGGGAGATCGTCGCGGGTGTAGGTCGACAGCAGCACCACGACGGTGTCGGGCGCAGCGGCAAGGATGCGACGGGTCGCCTCGATGCCGTTGATCCCGGGCAGGTTGATGTCCATGAGCACCAGCTCCGGTGGCAGCTCTGTGACCCGAGCGACGGCGTCCTCGCCCGTCTCCGATTCGGCGACGACACGGAACCCGGCGGTCAGACCGACCACGGTCCGAGCGATGCTCCGGAACGGGGGTTGGTCGTCGACGATCAGGACGGCGATGTCGGCGGTCGGGCTCATCGTTGCATCGTGCCATCCGACGGCCGCGACGGCGAGGGTGGGCGCACCACAGCGCGGAGGGGTGCTGGCCCTCCGGACGCGGAACTCAGCCGACGGGCTGGTCGGACAGGTAGAGCAGCACCGCCTTGACCCGGCGGTGCACATCGGGTTCCTCGGACAGGTCCAGCTTCGAGAAGAGCGAGTTGATGTGCTTCTCGACCGCTCGTTCGCTCAGAACCAGCTCCGCGGCGACCGCGGCGTTGTTGCGTCCCTGGGCGATCTCGGCGAGCACGGCGAGCTCTCTCGGGGTCAACCGGTCGATGGGTGACGACGGCGCGCCGACACGGGCCGTGACCAAGGCCTCGACCACCAGTGGGTCGACCACCGAACCACCAGCGGCGACATCGATCACGGCCCGGATCAGCTGCTCCCCATCTGCCAGCCGCTCCTTGAGCAGGTAGGCACGACCCTCGGCGCCTCGGTCGAAGAGCGCGAGCGCATAGGCCGGCTCGGCGTACTGCGACAGGACCACCACGCCGAGCTCCGGGTGGGAGTCGCGCAGCTCGGCCGCGGCGCGGATGCCCTCGTCGGTCCCCGTCGGAGGCATCCGGATGTCGGTCAGCACGACGTCGGGTCGCAACTCGTCGACCGCCTCGAGCAACGACGGGAGATCGTCGCACACCGCCACGGTCTCGAGCTGGTCGCACGTCGCCAGCAACGCCGTGATGCCCTCTCTCACCAGCAGCGAATCCTCTGCAACCACCACCCTGACCATCGCCGAGATGGTATCGCCGAGCCTGCTGCAGCGACACGGGTGCTGGCACCCCTGATCGGTGTGGGTGTCACCCTTGTGGGCGAACCAGCGAGCCGCACACACTGCTGGCA